>CBDTVN010000040.1:0-23231 GCA_965364195.1 uncultured Sulfitobacter sp.
TGTTTCGAAGCGAGAGGGCAGGTTATCAGAGTGACAGATGATGAACTTGTGGCAATGCGGCTTGATCTTCGCACAATGGTCGTCGATGTGGACGATGCGCCAGCCGGAGCAAACATCAGCAGAGTAAGAATGGATCTGATCTCCAGATACGGTGCTTATGTCTCTGAACCTGAGCTGCCAGAATGCGATAGCCCAGAACAGTTCTGAGCTAAGTGGCGGCTCGTTTTGGCCTGAACAATGCCGAGGGAAAGGTTCGCGGACTGAGTGGTTATGATTCTAGGATATTCAGCGCCTTCAGACAACAATTGGAAGCTCATGTATCGCATCCCAGAGCATCTGAGTGGGAGCGCGTTTGCTATAGTTCCGCTGATGAACATCGAGGCCTTCATGTCCGACAAGGTCGCGAACCACTTTCTCTGATGCACCGGAATAATCTTCCAAAGCGTTCTGGACAAAGTGCCGGAAACTATTGAAAGACAAATCGACTCCCTCGGCACCAAATTCGTCGTCAATAATTGTGCGCATATGTCGGCCCAGCTTGCGCCCGTACAATCCCTTTTGGGGCTCTCGGAGATCAGGGAACAAGTCGCCTCTAACTTTATTCTGCAAGCTGGTAACATAGTCGAGGAAGCCGAGATCAATGAGACGGTTATGAATGGGGACAATGCGTTTTGATGACTGGTTTTTGATCCTTCTGAATTCATTATCTTCAATAGAGAAACAAGGCAGGCCGTCTACCTCGATGATATCTGATAGGGCGAAACCTGCGATCTCCTCTCGGCGGGCACCAGTATAAGCTGCAATGATCGGGCACCAATATGTGCCGTTTTTATAGACATTCTTTCCTGGCTTCGTTTGATAATGCTCAGACTTTGAGCCGGTCCAAACGGGTGACCTGAAAATGCGCTTGAGCTGATCCGTAGTGAATGCCTGTTTCTTGTCCCGGTCGCGAACAGGATCTTTTTTCCGAAGCTTGGTCGGGTTGAGGCGTGGGTCGAGGGGAATACCCTCGTCCAAAGCCTGCTCAATAATTTGGCCAAGATGCTCGAGATGTCGGTTTGTCGTACCAACGGCGAGCCCGACCTGATGTGCGGGCAGTAACTTGGAGCGCTCTAACACTTCTTCACGGGTCGACATGCGGTCTTTCGGACTTTTGCCCCAACTTTTCGGGAGCTCAGTCAGATCGGCTCGAAATGCGCTGATGTGGTTCTGACGAAGAAAACGGATGTCGGTGACGCCGGTCAACATCGTGAACAGATGTGCGAAACTTTCATACTGCCGAAGGTTCTTTTCTTCTATGTTTTCAATGCGTTTGATGGCATTCATCCGCTGCACGATTGATGCGATGGTGTAGTCAAGTGGAGTAGTTCCACCCGCGCTGGTTTCTTGTAGCCTGACAGTTGTATCTGGCGTTTCTGGGTATGCGGGTGTTGGTAAAGTGATCGGCGGAACGAGGGGAAGGCCAGAGATCAGCGACGGACTCGCGTCGGATTTAGAATCGTCCTCGGCCTCGTGCCCCATAAACCCGGGGTCGGCATCACTCAAAGCATCAGCAATCGTTGTGACGGGCGTGAGTGCATCATTATGGCGGCTCCATGCTGCAGCTTTTCCATCAATCAAAAGGTTCATCAGGGTGAGCATATCAAAGGCTGAGAGACTTTCGCGTCCCGTTAATTCGCGAAAATCACGAGACACGATATTGCGACGTGCGTCACTGGCGAGATCGGCCCTGATTATCGCGCAGTTTTGTTCGATCAACTGCGAGCCGCTTTCACAACACGGGGCAGGGGCATTGGTGCCGTTCTTCGAGACATGCTGCCAAGCGATGCGGGTAGCTTCGTCGTGACGTAGATCATCGTCAGGGTCCGAGGAATCGATCCTCTGAAGCATTTTAAGCCTTTCGATCTTTGTGCGTTCACCGTGTACGACATTGGCCAGCCACTTACGTGCCTCCTCTGCCGAAATTTGTCTATCTTCAAGTTTTTCCAAAACGATGTCGCTCTCCGCACTGATCTTACGGGATAGAATAAGAGCTTTGTTGAGGTTTGTCGTCCCCAGGGACAGCTTGATATCGATGATTCCTGTGGATTGTCTGCGCCATCTGCGACGCCATTGATAAACATTGCCGCGTTTGCCGAGGTGAGGGAGTGCTTGCAAGTCTTCTGTCCGATCTTGTTAAGACAGACACAAGGGACATTCACGGGATGTAACAGCCCGATGCCACACCTACGGACCCACATTGGGTTAACGTAAGTAATTTCAAATACTTAAGGGGTAAAATGGCTCCGACGGTAGGGATCGAACCTACGACCAATTGATTAACAGTCAACTGCTCTACCGCTGAGCTACGTCGGAACGGTCTGCATCGTATAGCGGCGGTATTTTGGCGCGTCCAGAGGGTTTTCCGCCCTTTTTGGAAAAAGTTTATGGAGGGGAGCGGCGGTTGAAAATGGTGTTCTCGCGGAGGGGGCCGTTGTGGGACAGCAGGCCGCGGCCTTTGAGGTCAATCAGGTGGGCAAGGACATTGCGGGTAGCAGCGCCGAGCAGGACTTTGGGTGTTTCCGCATAGATCGCTGCGGCGAGGGTTGGTGCCGTGCTGGGGCTGCTTGTGAGTAACTCCAGAATGGAGGCTTCACGCGCACGTCTGTGCTGGACCAGCCAGTCGAGGCGGGCGGCAGGGGAGTCGATTTGCGCGCCATGTCCGGGGTAGAACACGCGCCAATCACGTGTCTGGAGGCGCGCACACGATTGCATGAAATCGGTAAGGTCGCCATCTGGGGGCGACACCAGCGAGGATGCCCATCCCATGACATGGTCAGCGGTAAAGCAGGCGTCATTCCACGCGAGGCTGATATGATTGCCGATGTGTCCGGGAGTGTGAAGAACTTCGAGCTGCCAATCGGTGCCCTGTATGATTTCGCCGTCTGCAACTGTTTGGTCCGGTCTGAAATCAGTGTCGATGCCTTCGCCGCCGCCGACTGTGCCTGTTGCGGCGAGGCGTTGCATGACCTCCGAGCGGCCCGCCTGCGCATCTCCGAGCGCCAGAACTGGCGCGCCGGTATGTACCGCCAGATCGCGGGCAAGGGGGGAATGATCGAGATGGGTGTGGGTCACAATGATATGGCTGATGTGTTGGTCGCTCCCCACTGCCGCAAGAATTGCCTTGAGATGTGCGGCGTCTTGCGGCCCGGGGTCGATCACGGCCAAGGCGGTGTGCCCGAGTAGATAGGTGTTTGTCCCACGGTAGGTCATAGGGCTTGGATTCGGTGCTACGATGCGGCGCAGACCGTGCTCGAGGGGTTTGGCAATTCCGATGGGGGGATCAAAGTCGTCTGGGGGAAGCATCGTTTGGCCTTTCGCTTGGAACGGTGAAGTCCTAGGTTTAGCGCATGTCATTTGATTTGCTCAAACAATATATGCCTAGTGGCATCTACGGACGTGCGGCGCTGATCTTGCTGCTGCCGGTGGTCTTCTTGCAGCTTGTGGTCACTGTTATCTTTGCACAACGTCATTTTGAGGGGGTGACCATTCAGATGACAGATACAGTGCTGCGGGAATTGGCATTGGTTCTTGAGGTTGCAGAAGACGCTCCTACGGCTGTGCAAGCGGTGCGTGACGTGGAAGGCCAGCTAGGGTTGTTGGACATCAGCCTTGCTCCTGCTGCCGAGGTTGCACCACAAAACGCGCTCGTCTGGTATGATTACTCCGGTCGTGTTCTGACGCAGCGGTTGTCAGAGAGGCTTGATGGTTTTGTTGCGGTGGATTTGGCCGATGGCGATAGGGTGGAAATCTACGCCCAAAGCGGTCACGGTCTGGTGCAGATCAGCTTTGACCGACGGCGCATATCGGCGGCGAACCCGCATCAGATGTTTGTCTACACAATCGTATTTGGCATTGTGATGACGATCATCGCCTTCATTTATTTGCGCAACCAGCTACGCCCGATCAAACGGCTGGCCCGTGCAGCAGAAGCCTTCGGGCGGGGGCGTCATATACCATACACGCCAGCCGGTGCGATTGAGATGCGCGCGGCTGGCAGCGCATTTGTAGACATGCGCAACCGTATTGAGCGGCATATTGAGCAGCGAACACTGATGCTATCGGGGGTAAGCCATGACTTACGCACGCCGCTCACACGGATGCGGTTGGGTTTGGCAATGCTGGAGGAAGAAGATGCAGAGCCGCTTCTGCGCGATGTGTCTGATATGCAGGGAATGCTGGACGAGTTTCTGAGCTTTGCCAAGGGGGCAGCAGAGGGTGAGCCGGAGCGAGTTGATCCGGTTGTAATGGTGGAAGAAATTGTAGTGGGTGCGCAGCGCGCGGGCCGCGATGTTACCTTATTGGCGCGCGAGGGCACGGGGGCAGGGACGGTCCGCCTGCGCGAGGTTGCGATGCGCCGCGCGGTTGATAATCTGATCTCCAACGGTGTGCGCTACGGCGCGCGGGCCGAAGTGTCTGTCATGCTCACCGACAAAACCCTACGCATCCGTGTGGAAGATGACGGTCCTGGCATTCCCGAGGACCAGCGCGAACAGGCGATAAAACCATTTACCCGTCTTGATCCGTCGCGCAATCAGAACAAAGGGGGCGGCGTTGGCCTCGGCCTTGCGATTGCGGTGGATGTGGCGCGCAGCCATGGTGGGGTTTTGCGTTTGGGTGTCTCCGAGCGGTTGGGTGGTTTACGGGCGGACATTGTGATCGCTCGCTAGCCGTGGATGGCCTCGCTTATCAGGCGTGCTGGATTATGCTCAATCAATTGCACCTAATCCAGACAGAGGTACGCCATGGGTTACAGATGAAGGTATCAGAATCAAGGCTGCATAGCTCTAAAGGGGATGTTAGGCGGTGGTCACGTCAGCCTAGGAAAGACTGCAAATACTATAAATGAGTCAGGTCGCATGACTCGGCTTGCCCGGCTTTCGATCTAACTGGTGGCGCAGAAAATGAATAGGATTCGGCAGCAATCCGCGAAAAATTCGACAGCTCATCAGAACAGACAAAAAAATGATATTTGGTAGGCCCGGTAGGACTCGAACCTACGACCAAAGCGTTATGAGCGCTCTGCTCTAACCAACTGAGCTACAGGCCCGCCTGCGGATTGGGTATTGCGGTCTGGCGGTTTCGTCAAGGGTTTGCGTTGCGACTTGGACCGATATGATTTAGGTCGCAGGGCAACAGATTTTCCAGCCAGAGGCTTTTGAGAATGAACGAGCGACAAAACGGGATCACCTATGCGGATGCGGGTGTGGATATTGATGCGGGCAATGCGCTGGTCGAGCGGATCAAGCCTGCAGCGAAACGGACCATCCGCCCCGGTGTGATGTCGGGCCTGGGCGGTTTTGGCGCGCTCTTTGATCTCAAGGCGGCAGGGTACAATGATCCGGTGCTTGTCGCGGCGACGGACGGTGTGGGCACCAAGCTGCGCATTGCGATTGATACAGGCAATGTTGATGGTGTGGGCATCGATTTGGTGGCGATGTGCGTCAACGATCTGGTGTGTCAGGGCGCGGAGCCTTTGTTCTTCCTTGATTACTTTGCCACGGGTAAGCTGGAGCTTGATACGGCCACGCGGATCATCGAAGGCATCGCCAAGGGCTGTGAGTTGTCTGGCTGTGCGTTGATCGGGGGCGAGACGGCTGAAATGCCGGGGATGTACCCTGAAGGTGATTTCGACCTTGCAGGCTTTAGCGTGGGTGCAATGGAGCGCGGCGCGACCTTGCCACGCGATGTTGCAGCGGGCGATGTGTTGCTAGGGCTGGCCAGTGACGGCGTGCACTCCAACGGCTACAGCCTCGTGCGCGTTATCGTTGAGCATTCCGGCTTGCAGTGGGACGATCCCTGTCCATGGAATGGTGGCACGCTTGGTGAAGTCTTGCTGACGCCAACGCGCCTTTATGTGAAACCTGCGCTGGCGGCAGCGCGCGCGGGTATGGTTAATGCGCTGGCCCACATCACGGGCGGTGGTTTGACGGAAAACCTGCCGCGTGTTCTGCCCGACGGCTTGGGGGCTAAGATTGATCTGGGCGCATGGGAATTGCCGCCTGTGTTCCGCTGGCTCACCGCCCATGGCGGGATGGATGAAACGGAACTGCTCAAGACCTACAACTCCGGCATCGGCATGATCGTCGTTGTCCCCGCAGATAAGGCGGACGCGGCGGCTAAGCTGCTGAGCGATATGGGCGAAACTGTCTTTACCATGGGTACCATTGTTGAAGAAGAGGGCGTCGCCTACGAGGGCAACCTCGTCTGATGATGCGGGTTGCGATGTTCATCTCGGGCGGCGGCTCCAACATGGTGGCGCTGCTGGATGATATGGCACAGCCGGGTCATGCGGGGATGCCTTGTGTCGTGCTGGCCAACAGCACAGATGCAGGTGGGTTGGTGCGCGCGCAGGAGCGCGGGGTGGCCACAGTCGTGGTGGACCACCGACCCTTTGGCACCGACCGTGCAGCGTTTGAGGCGGCTATCAGTGCAGCGCTGGAGCCATTTGCACCCGACATGATCTGCCTTGCAGGTTTTATGCGCGTTCTAACGGCTGGATTCATTGACCAGTGGGCGGGTCGGATGATCAACATCCATCCGTCGCTTTTGCCAAAGTATAAAGGTCTGCACACCCATGCGCGCGCGTTAGAGGCGGGCGACAGTGTTCATGGCTGCACGGTGCATGAAGTGACGGCCGCGTTGGACGATGGGCCGATTTTGGGGCAGGCCCATGTGCCTGTGCTGGAGGGAGATACGCCCGATGCGCTGTCCGCGCGCGTGTTGGTGCAGGAGCATCGCCTCTATCCTGCGGTATTGCGCCGGTTTGCGGCGGGAGAGCGCGTGCCGCTTATCTTGAATAACTGAGATTTTGCAAAGCTGGCTGGTCAATCCCTGCGCAGTTCTGTACCGCTAGAAGCAGAAATAGGATATTTGCTGTATGCGTACGATTACCACGACCGAAGAGCTGGCCGCTTATTGCGCGGAAGCTGCGAAACATCCCTTTGTCACTGTTGATACGGAATTTCTGCGCGAGCGAACGTATTACTCAAAGCTTTGTCTGGTTCAGCTGGCGATGCCGGGAACCGATGACAGCGGTGCGGTGCTGGTCGATCCGCTGGTAGAAGGGATGTCGATGGAGCCGCTTTATGAGCTGTTCCGCGATACCTCGGTGGTGAAGGTATTTCACGCCGCGCGCCAAGATCTCGAGATTTTTTATGTGGATGCGCAGGTTTTCCCAGAGCCATTGTTTGACACCCAAGTGGCCGCGATGGTTTGTGGCTTTGGCGAGCAGGTGGGATACGAGACGCTTGTGCGCAAGATTGCCAAGGAAGGCGTGGACAAGACCTCCCGCTTTACGGATTGGTCGCGCCGCCCGCTGACGGATGCACAAAAGACATATGCGCTGGCCGATGTGACGCATCTGCGCCAAGTCTATGAATTTCTGGCGGCCAAGCTTGAAGAGACAGGGCGTCATAAGTGGGTCGAAGAAGAGCTCGAAGTGCTCACCAGTCCGGACACCTATATCACCGCGCCACGCGATGCGTGGAAACGGGTGAAGACGCGGACGAATTCAGGGCGTTATCTGGGTATTGTGCGCGAGCTTGCTGCATTCCGCGAAGTCTATGCCCAAGAGCGCAATATCCCGCGCAACCGTGTGTACAAGGACGACGCAATGGTCGAACTGGCCTCGAACAAGCCCAAGAATCATGAGGAGTTAGGCCGTGCGCGGCTTCTTTTGCGCGATGCGCGCAAGGGCGACATTGCGGATGGAATCCTCAAGGCGGTTTCCGCAGGTCTTGCTTGTCCCAACGATGACCTGCCACAGGCAGACCGTAGCCGTGAAAAGCTACAGGTTAATCCGGCACTGGCCGATTTGCTGCGGGTATTGCTCAAGGCAAAAACCGAAAGCGCCAGTGTTGCGGCGAAACTGATTGCAAGTGCGTCTGATCTGGATGCGATTGCGGCAGGATCGCGAGATGTTCAAGCGATGCGCGGTTGGCGGCTCGAAGTGTTTGGCAATGATGCGGTCGCGTTATGTGAAGGCAAGATTGCCCTCACAGCCGTGGGCAATGATGTGAAAGTTGTGCGGGTTTAATCCGTCAGCTTTCGCTTGAGCTTCAAATTACAGATTTGTGCTGTGCAGCTGTGGCTAGCGACGTGAGACGCGTGAATTGCGCAGACCCTCAACACGGATGCTGTGCACTCCGCGCAAGCTTTGCTCAGTGACTTTGCGTGCGGCAGTAACTTCGCGTGTGGGAGGTGTACCAATCGCAGTATTTGTGGGAGCGATCCCTTCAAGACGGTAGGTCAGCACGCCGTCCACCGCGACTTCATCTTCGTTTTCGGGTGTCAGCTGAACCGAATAGGTCCCCTGACGCGCTGCGCGGCCTGTTGCACGCACAATAACGCCGCCCTGCAAAGGCTCCACAGTGAGGTCAACGATTTCGTCAAATGGTGTGCCGATATACAGCGCGTTTTGCTTTCTGCGGGAGGAAAACAAGCCGCCTCCCTCAGGAATGAGTGGGTTTGTCGATACCTCTGCCGCAACTTCGGAAGTTGAGCCTCCGGACCAGTTGGTCGGATTAAGCCCGCTGTCGCCGCACGCAGCAAGGCCCATGGAAGCAACCAAAAGAACGGTAAGGGAAATACGCATAGGACCTGCCGCTGAATACTGACGATTGCCACTGCCTAGCGTATCGTTGCGCGGTTGGGAAGGGGCGGGACTGGACGTTTGGGTAACTTAGGCCTACCTCAAGCAAAACGAGATAGAATAGGAGCCCCGACATGGCCACTGCGCAATTTGAAGAGCTGGTTGAGGATTTTGAATTTCTGGACGATTGGGAAGACCGGTACCGTCATGTGATCGATCAGGGAAAGTCGATGGATGCGCTGGATGAGGCGCTCAGAGTGCCTGCGCTCAAAGTAGATGGTTGTGCCAGTCAGGTGTGGCTGCATGCAGAGATGGAAGATGGCAAACTGCACTTTGACGGCGCATCGGATGCGATGATCGTATCGGGGCTGATTGCGGTGCTACGCACGCTTTACAACGGGCTTACGCCTGCGGAGGTGTTAGTGGTCGATGCGAAAGCCGAGATGGGGCGTTTGGGGCTTAACGATCATCTCTCTGCGCAACGCTCGAACGGGCTGACTGCGATGATTGAGCGGGTGCGGGAGACGGCGGCGCGCTCAGGGTGAGACGTGGTCGGGGCGCTGCCCCCTTGGCCTTTGGCCAATTCCCCCGGAGTATTTAAGGCCAAGAAAGATAGGTTAAAGGTTCTGTAACGCTTTTGTCAGGTCACCGTATCCTGTGTAGCGGCGCTCGAATGTGAGGCCTAGGCGGGCGGCGCAAGTTTCTGCTTTGGCGGTGAGGGCGGGATCATCTGTCTGGGCTTGATAGACCAGTTTTTCGTAGTTCCCGAAATACATATCGCGCAGTTCGGGGTGGCGGTCCAAGCCCATAGGCTTAATGATGAAGGCGTCGAATTGGCGGACGAGGAAGTCTGTGAGGTAGAAGGTGGTAATCTCTTCTTCGGTGATTTTTGCGAAGCGGTCATTGCCCTCGAAAAAGCTGTAGCAATGGGGCCCTGCGATCATTTCTACGCCTAACTCATGGCAAGCCGATTGGAGTAGGCCGCCAGTTCCACAGTCGGCATAGGCGATAAAGATGTTGTCGTAAGATCCGCGATGCTTCGCGACCATTTCGCGGACGGCGCCTGTTATTTTGTCAGGGTAGAGATGATAGTTGGCTGGCAGGCAGGTGAGATCAATGTGGGTCCAGCCATTTGCGGCCTTTAGGTCAAGGATTTCGCGCGCCAAAGCGCCGCAGGCGATGATCAGTACTTTTCCGCGAGCTACCTTTAGCGGGAGGCCTTCTTGGGTAAGTTTGGCATCACTTAGGGTCATTTGCGCAAGAGCATTAGGGCAGCGGTGGCGATGAGGAACAGCGGCAGCGCGATCATAAGCGCCATTTGGCCGCCGAAGCTGAGCAACCATACGGTGACGCCTGCAGCTGCTATGACGGCGATGAGTAGTGCGGCAAAGGGGGCGAGGGGCATATGAGTTCCTTTCTTTTACATAAGATAGGCATTGGTTATATAAGATAAACATTGGGGCTGTATGAAAAAAGGCCCCGCAGGTGCAGGGCCTTTGATATCAACTGTTTGATGTTCAAGCGTTGACGCTGTTGTGTTTGCGGCCGACCCACTCTTTGGCGGTCTCCACTGCGACAGCAGCGTCGCGGCAATAGGCGTCTGCGCCGATTGCTTTGCCGAATTCTTCGTTCAACGGAGCGCCACCGACAAGTACGATGTAATCATCGCGGATGCCTTGCTCTACCATCGTGTCGATGACGACCTTCATGTAGGGCATCGTGGTCGTGAGAAGGGCCGACATGCCGAGGATGTCCGGGCCTTCTTTTTCCAGGGCTTCTAGATAGGCATCAACAGCGTTATTGATGCCTAGGTCAACCACCTCGAAACCCGCACCTTCCATCATCATGGACACAAGGTTCTTGCCGATGTCGTGGATGTCACCCTTGACGGTGCCGATGACCATCTTGCCCACGCGTGGTGCGCCGGTTTCGGCCAGTAACGGCTTGAGGATAAACATCCCGCCCTTCATGGCGTTCGCGGCCAACAACACTTCGGGAACAAACAAGATGCCATCGCGGAAGTCGGCACCGACAATCGTCATGCCACCCACCAGCGCTTTTGTCAGGACATCGTAGGGAGCCCAACCGCGTGCGATCAGGATGTTGACGGATTCCTCTATCTCTTCTCTGAGACCATCGTAGAGGTCGTCGAACATCTGTTGAACCAGTTCTTCGTCGTCCAGATCGGCAAGGATGATATCGTCTTCTTCAGACATGGTGTTCCCTTTGCGTGGCGGGCCTTCCGGCCTTGGCTTTTGACCAGTTTTGTCAGAGACGCGTGAAAATACTAAAGCAATTGCGACAACACAGGGGTAACCTGCGACGCAGGGCCGCAGAACTGTGCCGGATCAAAGAGCCTTAGCTGCGGCGGCGTCCTTTGCGCGGTGCGCGGGTAGGGGCGTTACCGTCTGTGCCGTCGCTCTCGGACGAAAACGCCCCTAATGCAGCGGTAATCTCCTCCAGCGCGGGTTTGTCACCTTTCGGCGTTGTATCAAGCGCTTCGCGCATCTTTTCAAGGTGGGCAGGCATCGTGCCACAGCAACCGCCAATGATCTGTGCGCCGCAGTTGCGCGCCAATACCGCGTAAGTCGCCATCAGCTCCGGTGTGCCGTCATAGTGGATGTGACCTTCGACGTACTTCGGGATGCCTGCGTTGCCTTTTGCGACGATGGGCTGATTTGGGCTGTTTGCGCTGAAGCCCAGAACGGTGCGCAGCAGATCAGAAGCGCCGGTGCCGCAGTTGGCGCCAAAGGCCAGCGGCGCATTGTCCATCTCGCCGATCATCTCGACCATCGCGGCAGAGGTCATGCCCATCATCGTGCGTCCGGCAGTGTCAAAGCTCATGGTGCCGACCCACGGCAGACCCGCCAGCGCAAATCCTTCGGCAGCAGCGCGGTATTCTTCGGGCGCTGAGATGGTCTCTAGCCAACCAACATCTGCACCGCCCGCCTTGAGCCCGTCTGCAGTTTCGTGAAACATCTCGACGGCGGTGGCGTGGGACAGTGTGCCGACAGGCTCCATGATCTCGCCTGTGGGGCCGACGGAACCAGCAACGATAACTTTGCGCCCTGCGGTGTCGGCCACTTCGCGCGCAAGCTCTGCAGAAACGCGGCTAAGCTCATGGGCGCGTTTGTGTGCGTTGTGCAGCTTGAGGCGTGACGCATTTGCGCCAAAGCTGTTTGTCAGGAAGATATCGGAGCCTGCGTTGACCGCGCCGCGGTAGAGGGTCAGGATTTTGTCAGGCTCGTCCGTGTTCCAGAACTCCGGTGGCTCACCTGCCATCAGCCCCATGTTGAACAGGTTGGTACCAGTAGCACCATCGGCGAGCAGCACGCCTTTTTCTGCCAAAAGATCGGTGAGGGGATGTGTCATGGTGCGGGCTCCGCCGGAAAAAGGACTTTTGGGGAAAGGCGCAAAACCTATCCTCTGGATACCGCAGTTTTTCATGGGGGTCGGGTCAGAGCAAGATTCATAATCTTCACTATCGTTATGAATTTGATGGGAGTGAACGAGGGAGTGGGCAGCATGCTTGCAGCACCGCGCACTGTACACTAAGAGAGTGCCAACAGGGCAGCGGGACTCCCCCAAGCCTCGCAATTACAGGGGACGCCCATGGCCCGCCGCAAAAAAATCTACGAAGGCAAAGCTAAGATTCTGTATGAAGGCCCCGAGCCGGGTACGATCGTCCAGTATTTCAAGGATGACGCCACTGCCTTTAACGCTGAGAAAAAAGCGGTGATTGACGGTAAAGGTGTTCTGAACAACCGCCTGTCCGAGTATTTTATGACGGGTCTGAACCAGATCGGTGTGCCCACGCATTTCATCAAACGCCTCAACATGCGCGAGCAGTTGATCCGGCAGGTTGAGATTGTCCCGCTGGAAGTGATCGTGCGCAACTATGCTGCCGGTACCATGTCCAAGCGGTTGGGCATCGAAGAAGGCACCCAATTGCCGCGTCCGATTGTCGAGTATTCGTACAAAGACGATTCTCTGGGTGATCCGCTGGTCTCCGAAGAGCATATCGCCGCCTTTGGCTGGGCGAGCCAGCAGGACATGGACGACATTCTGAGCCTCGCGCTGCGGGTCAATGATTTCATGTCGGGCATTATGTATGGTGTAGGCATCAAGCTGGTTGATTTCAAAATTGAAGTTGGCCGTGTGTACGACGGGGAATTCCAACGCCTGATCGTGGCCGATGAAATCTCTCCTGACAGCTGCCGTTTGTGGGATATCGAGACGGGTCAGAAGCTGGACAAAGATGTGTTCCGCCGCGATTTGGGTTCGCTTACCGACGCTTATACAGAAGTTGCAACGCGTTTGGGCGTGATGCCCAAGACGTCCACACCGATTACAAAGCCTACGTTGATCAACTGATGCCTTCCAGCGTTGGCAGTGTTGGATAGAGTTGAAGCGGCAAAATAGAAAAGAAGGATCGCGCTATGAAAGCCCGGGTTCATGTGATGTTGAAGAATGGTGTGTTGGACCCGCAGGGCGAGGCCGTGCGCCACGCGCTTGGGGCGATGGGCTTTGGCGGGGTTCAAGGGGTGCGTCAGGGCAAAGTGATCGAGCTTGATCTCGCCGATGGTGCGACCGAGGCCGATGTGACGCAGATGTGTGAGAAGCTGCTCGCGAATACGGTAATCGAGAGCTACACGGTGGAGATGGCCTGATGCGCGCAGCTGTTGTTGTATTCCCTGGTTCAAACTGTGACCGTGATCTAGCGGTTGCGTTTGAGCAGGCAGGTGCCGATGTCACGATGGTCTGGCACAAGGATAGCACCCTGCCGGATGGTATTGATATTGTTGGCATTCCAGGTGGTTTTTCGTATGGCGATTACCTGCGCTGCGGTGCGATTGCTGCGCAGTCACCGATTTGCAAGTCTGTCGCCGACCACGCGGCACGGGGTGGCTATGTTATGGGCATCTGCAACGGATTTCAGGTTTTGACCGAGACGGGTTTGCTGCCGGGTGCGTTGCTGCGCAATGCGGGGCTCAAGTATATTTGCAAGACTGTTGGCCTCAAGGTCGAGACATCTGCGTCAGACTATACCAACGGATATACTGCAGGTGACGTGATCGATATTCCGATTGCTCATCATGATGGAAATTACTTTACCGATGCAGAAACACTTGCAACGTTGAAGGGCGAGGATCGCATCGCATTCACATATACAGACAATCCAAATGGCGCGCAGGCGGATATTGCCGGCATTTTATCCGAGAACCGCCGCGTTTTGGGGATGATGCCACATCCTGAGCGCGCTGCGGATGCAGACCATGGTGGCACAGATGGGGTGGCGCTCTTCCGCGCATTGGCAGGGGCGCTGACCATAGCCTGACTTGAGCATGCAGTGCCCTGTGGTAGTGTAAGAGAATGAGTGATGATCGCCCGACCGTAAATCTGCCTTCGAAACCAGCTGCAATAAGCTGGCGCGTGCGGACTGCGCTGATCGTCATGCTGATTTTTGCGGTTGCTGTGATTTCAATCACCAACCGCTTACTCACTGACCGCTTTACTAAGAGTACGCGCAACCGTGCTGAGCTTCGGATCGCGCTTTATGGCGGGAACCTGCTCGCTGAATTGCGGCAAAATGCGATTGTCCCGCAACTTTTGGGGCGCGATCCCACGCTAATCGCCGCCCTTGAGAGTGCCGATTATTCCCTCTCTACCCAGCGGCTCATATCCTTTGTCGAGGAGATTGGCGCGGCTTCTTTGATGCTGTTTGATACTGACGGGCGCACGGTGGCTGCAACAGACCGCAATCGGTTGGGCGCGTCGCACCGCTCAGACCCTTATTTTGTCGATGCGATCCGGTCCAATGCGACGATCTTCAGCACGATTTTGGATGACACGGGCGGCTACCGCTTTTTCTATTCCCGCCGCATCCAGAATGGCGGCACGACGGTTGGCGTGATCGCAGCCGAGGTCGATCTCAGAAAGTTCGAGCGTGCGTGGGCGGGGATTTCCGATGCAGTGATTGTAACCGGCAGCGCTGGCGAAATTATCCTCGCAACCGAGCCGCGCTGGCGCGGGAAGACCGAAGAACAAGCGCTCGCAAATCAGACCCCGCAAGGTGCGATTGAGCGTGCTATTCAGGCGACGGCTGACTGGACGGCGCTGCCGCCAGATGCCTACCTTCAGGGTGAGGCTGTGATGCGGCTGGAGGCGAAAGTCGCTTTTCGCGGCTGGCGCATGGTGAGCTACACCACCTACGCGAGTGTGCGGGAACGTGTGAACGGCGTGTTGGCCCTCGAAGTCATGGGCTTTGCGATTCTTCTGGCGCTGTCCTTCTACTTTTTGAGCCGCCGCACGGCGGGGCGCGCGGCGCTTTTCCAACGCGAGTCGGCAGAGCTTCGCGCATTGAATGCAGCGCTACAGCGTGAAATCGCCGAGCGGAAACGTGTCCAAGAGACGCTCGCTGTGGCTGAACAAACGCTTGAGCAGTCGAGCAAGCTGGCAGCATTGGGCGAGATGTCGGCGGCGGTGAGCCATGAATTGAACCAGCCATTGGCGGCGATGAAGACATATCTGGCGGGCGCGCGTCTGCTTTTGCGCCGCAACCGCCCCGAAGAAGCGCTGAGCTCTTTCCAGAGGATTGATGACCTGATCGAGCGGATGGGCGCGATCACGCGGCAGCTGAAATCCTATGCCCGTAAGGGGCAGGAGGTGTTTTCGCCCGTGAACATGGGCGATGCGCTCGCCTCAAGTCTGAGCATGATGGAGCCGCAGCTGCGCCAGCGCCAGGTTCAGATCGAGAGCATCTTGCCTGAACAGCCGGTGTTTACCCTTGGTGACCGGATGCGCATTGAGCAGGTTTTGGTCAACCTCTTGCGCAACGCCCTTGATGCCACCAAGTCTGAAAGACACCCCAAGGTGGAGATCATTCTAAGCGCCGGAGAGACAGCTACGCTGACCGTGCGTGACAATGGTCCCGGCATTGAGGACTTGGATGCGCTCTTCGAGCCGTTCTACACTACAAAACAGCCCGGTGACGGGGTCGGCCTCGGCCTTGCCATTTCATCGGGGATCGTGAGCGATCTGGGCGGGCGGCTTATGGCGCGCAACGGACAGAATGGCGGCGCGGTATTCGAGATGCAATTGCCGATCTATGACGGCGAAACAGAAACACAGGCGGCGGAGTAACGATATGGCACAGGCGATGAAGATTGCGATTGTCGATGACGAGCAGGATATGCGCCAGTCGATCAGCCAATGGCTGGCGCTTTCGGGGTATGACACCGAAACATTCGCCAGCGCAGAGGACGCGCTCAAGACGCTTGGGCCGGATTACCCGGGCATTGTAATATCCGACATCAAGATGCCGGGCATGGACGGGATGCAGTTTCTGAAAAAGCTGATGGGCACTGATTCTGCGCTGCCGGTGATTATGATTACGGGCCACGGCGACGTGCCGATGGCTGTTGAGGCGATGCGCGTGGGGGCGTTCGATTTTCTGGAAAAGCCGTTCAACCCCGACCGGATGAGCGAGCTGGCCAAGAAAGCCACAGCGACGCGCCGTCTGGTGATGGACAATCGCCTTCTGCGCCGTGAGCTGAGCGATGGTGGCCAGCTGATGAAAAAGCTGATCGGGCAAAGCCCCGTGATGGAGCGGCTGCGCGAGGACATCCTAGATCTGGGGCAGGCGGACGGTCATGTGTTGATCGATGGCGAGACGGGCACCGGCAAAACACTGGTTGCTCATGCGCTTCATGCCGTAGGCTCGCGTGCCGGTAAGAAATTCGTTTTGGTGAGCGCATCTGCTTTTGAGGAAGAAGCGCTGAGCAAGCGCCTGTTTGGCCCGATGCAGCCCGAGGATGCGCAACTGCCCGCTATCGAACAAGCGCGTGGTGGTACGCTGGTACTGGAAGATGTGGAGGCGCTGTCCGAGACGTTGCAAGCGCGACTTTTGTCCGTAATCAATGAGCAGGGCACCCCTGCAGAAACGCGGATCGTGGCGATTTCGAACCTGCAAGAGGCGGGGCGTACATCTGAGGATGTGCTCCGCTCTGATCTGTTCTACCGTTTGGCCGCGCTGCGCATCACTGTGCCGCCGCTGCGTACCCGTGGCGAGGATATTCTCACGCTATTCACCCGTCTGAGTGACCAGTTTGCGGACGAATATGGCTGCGAGGCACCGCAGGTGACCGCGCAAGAGGCCGCTCAGCTGTTGCAGGCCCCTTGGCCGGGCAACGTGCGTCAACTGATCAATGTGGCAGAGCGCGCTGTGCTGCAATCGCGGCGCGGGTCGGGCACCATCGCCTCGCTGCTGATGTCCGAGCATGACGAGATGCAGCCGGTGATGACAACCGAGGGCAAGCCGCTCAAGGAATATGTTGAAGCGTTCGAGCGGATGTTGATCGACAACACCATGCGCCGGCACAAAGGGTCAATCGCAAGTGTGATGGATGAGTTGTGCCTGCCGCGCCGGACGCTGAATGAAAAAATGGCGAAATATCAGCTGTCACGCTCAGACTACCTATAGGTCATTTCGGGATTAGACATAAAAAAGGGGCGCAATCTATGCGCCCCTTTTCACGTAATGTCGTGGGATCTCAGCCTGCGCCCATCTTATAAAGCTGGCTCGCGTTACCTTCATCATCTGTGCGGCACATCCAGCGTTCTTGCGAGGCCGGAACGTCGATGATGTATTGATTGATCTCTACAATCGGCAATGTGGTGTTGAGTTGCCCCGGTGAGCCTGCTTGATCTGACACAGCGCTTATACATGTCCGGTTTGCACGCGCATCGCGGCGCACATCGGGGTCTGAATCAAACTCTGCGGGATCGCAGGCGGCAAGGGCCATGGTTGCCATGCAAAGGACGAGGGCAGGGCGCGTAAAATATCGCATATTGTCTCCTAATGTGCACCAATAGGCGCATAAACACCTTGATTGTCGCTGGCGACCCTATGCCGAAAGCTGCCCGACATCAACATCTTGTGCATGGCACTACAGGGTGAAAGTTTACAGGAGTTTCACAGTTCCAAGCGATTTGCGCTGATTTGATGTGATTGCCCATTGTGTTTGGGGTCCACGTACTCTTATCTAGTGAGATGGACCAGTTGCGTAAAACACGCAATGGTTGTGGTCCAAAAAATGAGTTTCGCTGCTGCCAAAGGCTCACGCCGATGTGCAACAGACCGATCGTGCCGGAAACGGCAATACAGACGCTGCTGTATGTTGAGGGCCAAGCGCCCGAGATGACACAGTATTTAATGGATGCGCGGCGCGCTTTGCTCAAGCAGAGCACGGGCCCCGTATCGGAGAAGAACCGCGATGACGCGCGCAAGAGCTGAATACAGTATCGGGAGCGGCCCTCAGGGCTGCTGCACCGCTGTGCCGTCACCAATCGCCCTGACAAGACACATGACGCACCGTGCGGCACCCTCCGGGAGGTCGACGCGTCCGCGTCCGTGCAAAAGAGTAAAATGCCTAAAAAGATGCTTATCGATGCCACCCACGCGGAAGAGACACGCGTTGTTGTGGTTGATGGAAACAAAGTCGAAGAATTCGATTTCGAATCTGAAAATAAACGCCAGCTAGCTGGCAACATATACCTCGCCAAAGTGACGCGCGTTGAGCCGTCCTTGCAGGCGGCGTTTGTGGACTATGGCGGCAACCGCCATGGTTTCCTTGCGTTTTCGGAAATTCATCCTGATTATTATCAGATTCCTGTCGCCGACCGTGAGGCATTGCTGGCTGAAGAGCGCGCATATGCCGAAGCGCAGGCTGCCAAGGACGATGAAGACGAAAAACCAAAGCGCCGTTCGCGTACGCGTTCGCGCAAACCAAAGGCCGAGGACGCGGTTACAGACGATGCCAAGACCTCAGCCGAGATTGATGGCATGGAAACCGTTGATCTGGACGATGATGATGATGATGTCGACGTGCCCGAGGGCGAAGCCTCTTCGCCAATGGAGCGTGTGAAGGAAACACCGGTCGAGACGCCTGAAGAATCCGACGATTCTGAGTCCGACAGCGATGATGATGATGATCAAGACGACAAAGTCGATGCGTCTGAAAAAGACGATGATATCGAATCTGTTGCCGATGAAGATGACAGCGAGGAAATTCGTCCCGTGCGCAAGCCGCGTGCGCGTCGTTACAAGATCCAAGAAGTTATTAAAGTCCGTCAAATTCTGCTGGTTCAGGTCGTCAAGGAAGAGCGCGGCAATAAAGGCGCTGCGCTTACAACTTACCTGTCGCTTGCGGGGCGCTACTGCGTCTTGATGCCGAACACCGCGCGTGGTGGTGGCATCTCCCGCAAAATTACAAATGCACCGGACCGCAAGAAACTCAAAGAAATCGCACAAGAGATCGAAGTGCCACAAGGTGCAGGTCTCATCGTGCGCACGGCAGGGGCCAAGCGTACTAAAGCCGAGATCAAGCGCGACTATGAATACCTTCAGCGCATGTGGGAGCAGATCCGCGAGCTGACCCTCAAATCCATCGCACCCGCGAAGATTTATGAGGAAGGCGATCTGATCAAACGCTCGATCCGCGACCTCTATAACCGTGATATCGACGAAGTGTTCGTAGAAGGTGAGCGCGGCTACCGCATCGCCAAGGACTTCATGAAAATGATCATGCCGTCCCACGCGAAAAATGTGAAACGCTATGAGGAAAACCTGCCGCTTTTCGCGCGCTATCAGGTTGAGGCCTATCTGGCCGGCATGTTCAATCCAACGGTTCAGTTGCCTTCCGGTGGTTATATCGTGATCGACACCACGGAAGCTTTGGTCGCGGTTGACGTAAACTCTGGTCGTGCGACGAAAGAAGGCTCGATCGAGCAGACTGCGCTCAAGACCAACATGGAGGCCGCCGCTGAGGTGGCCCGCCAGTTGCGTCTGCGTGATCTTGCGGGTCTGATCGTGATCGACTTCATCGACATGGACGAGCGCCGCAATAACGCCTCTGTCGAAAAGCTCATCAAAGACAAGCTCAAGACAGATCGTGCGCGCATCCAGATTGGCCGTATCTCTGGCTTTGGCCTAATGGAGATGTCACGCCAGCGTCTTCGCCCGGGTATGATCGAGGCCACAACACAGCCTTGTCATGCGTGCCACGGTACGGGTTTGATCCGCTCGGATGATAACCTCGCGTTATCGATCCTGCGCACCATTGAGGAAGAAGGTACACGCCGCCGCTCCCGCGAGGTGCTGATCAAGGCACCTGTGGGCATCGCCAACTTCCTGATGAACCAAAAGCGTGAGCATATCGCGCATATCGAGGACCGTTATGGCCTGAGCGTGCGCATCGAAGGGGACCCGCATTTGGTTAGCCCTGATTTCTCCATGGAGAAGTTCAAGACTGCGACACGTGCGGTTAAGCAGTCGGCGCATATCGTATCTGTAGATACATCGCTGATGGATAAGATCGACGAAGCGGACGCAGCAGAAGCGGAAGCAGCCGAAGTCGCAGCAGCCGTTGAAGAAGAGGCCGCACCCACGTCCAATGAGCCAAACAATCCGCCGCAGGGCGAAGAGGGTGAGGGCAAGCCGAAGCGCAAGCGCCGTCGTCGTCGTCGCAGCCGTGGTGGCCGCTCGGAGAATGACGAGAATCAGTCTGATGAAAACCAGACCGATGAAAATCAATCTGACGAGGCAAATCAGGATGCAGAAACACCTGTAGCCGCCGACACAGCGGAAGAAGAGAGCAAGCCGAAAACACGCAGCCGGTCGCGTTCGCGCAAGCCTAAAGAGGCCGCAGCAGATGTGGAAACACCAGCAGAGGCCGTAGTGGCGGAAGAAGCCGAGAAACCTGCCGAGGACGCAGCAGCGGTTGAAGAAAAGCCGAAGCCCAAGCGTACCCGCGCACCGCGTAAGCCCAAAGCGGCACCTGTTGCGGAAGCGGATGCGCCTGCTGAGGTGGTCGCCAGCGAAGACGCTCCTGCGGAAGAGGTAAAGCCGAAGCCAAAACGGGTCCGTGCACCGCGCAAGCCCAAGGCTGTACCGGTGGCCGCAGTAGCAGAAGCAGAGGTTGAAGCTGCGCCAGCTGTGGTAGCCGTGCCAGAGCCGGTTGCGGCACCTGAGCCGGAGCCAGTTGCACAAACTGCCCCTGTGCCAGCACCAGAGCCTGTTGTGGAGTCGGCACCAGCGCCAGAACCTGTCGCAGCTGCCGAGCCTGAGGTGAAAGCAGAGGAACCGGCCAAACCACGGCGCAAAGGCTGGTGGTCACTGGGCCGCTAAATCTCTCAGAATCAAACTAGAAAAGGCAGGCTTCTGAGCCTGCCTTTTTGTTTGGGAGGGTGAAGTTCTAGCTGGTTTTTTCGATCAGATAGACCTGAACATCGCCATCTTGCGTGCTCTCGATCAGCGTATATCCAGCTTCGGCGCAAAAATGCGGCACATCAATCACTGCGGCGGGATCATCGGCACGCACGCGCAACTGCTCGCCTGGGCCCAGCGATAGCAGACGTTTTCGTGCTTTTAGGACGGGAAGGGGGCACAGCAGCCCGGTGGCATCAAGATCATGTATCATACTGCGCGATGTAGGCCGCATGTTACACTCTGTCCACAACCTTGTGACATTGTGACGGGTGACGCCGCGCAGCACAGCGTATAGCAGTGAGGCATGTTTGGAATCGAAATCATTGACGCAAGTCTGTTGCCCGCCATGACCATCGCCTTGTTGGCGGGGATCGTGAGCTTTTTGTCGCCCTGTGTGCTGCCGATTGTGCCGCCCTATCTCGCCTATATGAGCGGGGTGAGCCTGAATGACATGGGGTCCGAGCGCTCAGCGCGCAGGCGGGCCATCATCGCAGCACTTTTCTTTGTCATGGGGCTAAGCACGGTTTTCCTCATACTTGGCTTTACGGCCTCTGCCTTTGGCGCGTTTTTCCTGCAAAACCAGATACTTTTTAGTCAAATTTCCGGCGTTGTGGTGATTATCTTCGGCATCCACTTTCTCGGAATTTACCGTATTTCCTTCCTCGACCGTGAGGCGCGGATGGATGCAGGGGATAAAGGCGGATCATCTTTTGGTGCTTACGTGCTGGGGTTGGCGTTTGCCTTTGGCTGGACGCCGTGCATCGGTCCTCAGCTGGGCGCGATCCTGTCGCTTGCGGCTTCCGAGGCTTCGGTGACGCGCGGTACGCTGCTACTGGGCATTTATGCTTTGGGTTTGGGCATTCCGTTCCTGCTTGCAGCGATGTTCATGACCCGTGCCGTGGGCGTGATGAACAAGCTCAAGAAGCATATGACCGCCATTGAGCGCTGCATGGGTGTGCTGTTGTTAATTGTAGGCATTGCGATGCTGACGGGGGCCTTCTCGACCTTCAGCTTCTGGCTGCTCGAAATCTTTCCTGCCTTAGGTAATCTTGGTTAAGGCAAAAGCCTTACTTTGGCCGGAAAGCCGCGATAGCATAGGGCAAACAAGATGAGGTTTGAGCCCAACCCATGGCTGCCCCCCCGCACGCTCAGGACAAGCCCGTCAGCAGACGTGCGGTGTTCTATATCCCGGGCTATGACCCAATTCACCCGCGCCGCTACCGCGAACTCTACCGGACTGAATCTGCCACGCAGGCGGAAATTACCGGCTATGAGATATCTCTGAGCGGACGCCAGGGCGGTGCGCGCTACGGCTGGGATGTTAAAGGGCTGATTGACGGCGCGAACGTGGATGCTTCTGTGGATGTGCTGGTCTGGTCGGATATTGTGCGCGACAGCATGGACACCTCTATCTCCGCCACATACCTCCAGCTTTTGCGCACGGCTTGGGTCTATATCGGCAGTGGCGCGCTGTGGCGGTTGATGCGTTTGCGTAAAGGGCCGGTGATTGCAGCGCTTTATCCTGTCGGAATGTTATTGGGGCAGTTGCTGATCGCACTTGCGCTCTGGGCTGGCACGGTCGCGGTGGGAAAGGCAGTTCTTATCCCGCATTTGGGCCTTGGCGGTCATATGATCGCGGTTGCAGCGGGGCTGGGCGTTGCGGTGCTGGTGCTGCGTTGGTTCAAAGCAAAAGACAGTAAGTTCTTTGCCTATTATCTTATGCATGATTACGCGTATGGAGCAGCCACAAAGGGGGAAAACACCTCCGCGCTTGAGGCGCGCCTTACCGAATTTGGGGATGCGATTGCTGCGGCTTTGACCTCTGACGTGGATGAGGTTCTGGTCGTTGGCCATTCATCAGGTGCGCACCTCGGCGTGTCCGTCCTTGCAGACCTCATACGCGCGGGCCGCGTGCCTGTAGGGGGGGCCGCGCTTGGATTTCTCAGTTTAGGGCAGGTCGTACCGATGGTGTCGTTCTTGCCTGCAGCGCACCGATTGCGCGCAGATCTGGCCTATCTCAGCGTTCAAAATGCGCTCACTTGGGTTGATGTGACAGCGCCCGGTGACGGCTGCGCCTTTGCGTTGTGTGACCCGGTCTCAGTCAGTGGTGTCGCACCCGAGGGCAAACGCTGGCCGTTGGTTTTCTCTGCAGCGTTCACGCAATCTCTTAGCCCCGCGCGGTGGAAGGCACTGCGCTGGCGGTTCTTCCGGCTGCATTTTCAATATATGTGCGCCTTTGATCAGCCGCGCGACTATGATTACTTCCAGATCACCGCTGGCCCAGTGACGCTCGCCACCCGCTATCGTGACCGCCCCCCGTCGAAATCGCGT
>CBDTVN010000041.1:0-22891 GCA_965364195.1 uncultured Sulfitobacter sp.
GCCTTCGGGTGCTTTGAGTGGTTTAACATCGCGCGAGAGCACCGAGCCGGTGAGGGCTGCGGCCAGCACTTCGGCCATCAGACCAAAGCCCCAGCCTTTGTAACCGCCCATGGAGACAAGCGAGCCTTTGATCGCGGCGTCTGGGTCGGTGGTGGGGTTGCCGTCTGCGTCCAGCGCCCAACCTTCGGGGATGGACTGTCCCGCCGCCTTGGCCATGGTGATCTTGCCCAGTGCCACGGTTGTGGTCGATTGGTCGAACTGCATGGCGATGCCGCCCTGCCCGTCTGGCACGGAGAAGGCGATGGGGTTTGTGCCGATGGCGCGGGTTTTGCCGCCCGGTGCCGCGACGATGGGCGATGCGTTGGTGAAACCGATGCCGATCATGCCTGCTAATGCTATCTGCTCGGTGAAGTAGCCTAGCGAGGTGCAGGTGTGCGCATGAGCAACCGACAGCGATGCGACGCCATTGGTGCGCGCGGCATCAAGGGCCACGGGCAGCGCATGGGCGAAAGCGGGCTGCGCAAAGCCGAAAGCGGCATTCACAACGATGGCCCCTTTGCGCGGGGTGCTGACCTGCGGCGTCACAGTCCCTGAGACACGGCCCGAGCGGAGTTGTTGGCAATAGCTTTCAACGTAGTAGAGACCGCAGATTTTGTTGCCCACGCTCTCGGCCTTGCGCACGGCACGGGCCACTTCGGCGGCGGCGAAGGCCTCTGCGCCGTGAAGGCTCAGCGCGCGGCGGACGGTTTGTTCAATCTCGTCGAGGGATATCTGCGGCATGGGTGCGGCTCCAGTATCAGGATTTCAGCCTGACAGAGCAGTAGCGCCGCCAAGGGTCAAGCGGCAACGCGCATCAAGCCTTGCTCAGCGTGCCCTTATCAAGGCGGATTTGACGGTCCATTCGGGCGGCCAGTTCCAAGTTGTGGGTGGCGATCAGCGCAGACAATCCTGTGCTGCGCACCAGCGCCATAAGGGCTGCAAAGACCGTCTCGGAGGTGTCGGGATCGAGGTTGCCTGTCGGCTCGTCCGCGAGCAGCAGCTTTGGGCCGTTGGCCAAGGCGCGGCAGAATGCGACGCGCTGCTGCTCGCCGCCCGACAGTTCTGCAGGGCGATGTGCCGCACGGGGGGCTACACCAACGCGGCCGAGCAAATCCATCGCATGTGCGTCGGCAACTCCTCTCGCAATGCCATTCGCGAGTTGTGGCAAGATGATGTTTTCAACGGCAGAGAATTCGGGCAGCAGGTGGTGGAACTGATAGATAAAACCAACGTCATTGCGGCGCACAGCGGTGCGGGTTGCATCGCGTTTTCCGGTCATGTCGCTGCCCTCAATTTCGACGGTGCCGCTGTCAGGTGTGTCGAGCAACCCTGCGATGTGCAGCAGCGTAGATTTACCTGCACCGGAGGGCGCGACAAGGGCCACGACTTCGCCACGGGAGATTTCCAGATCGACGCCGTTCAGCACAGTCACTTCGTTCGGTTTGCCGCTGTTGTAGGCTTTTGCGATGCCGGACAGGCGCAGGACAGGATCACTCATAACGCAGCGCCTCAACAGGGTTCATGCGGGCAGCACGGCGCGCGGGGAATATGGTGACGATGAACGAGAGACCCAGCGACAGGCCCACGGCGGAGAGGACATCGTCCAGCTCAAGTTTCGCAGGCAAGAAGTAGATACCCCTGATCGACGGGTCCCATGCATTGCCGCCCGACATCCAGTTTACCAGCCCGAAAATTTGATCAACATAAAGCGCGAAGAGGCAGCCGAGTATCACGCCCATGGCCGTGCCGATAATGCCAGTGAACGATCCGCAGATGAAGAATATCCTCAGGATCGACCCCTCTGACAGGCCCATGGTGCGCAGGATGCCGATATCGCGGCCTTTGTTCTTAACCAGCATGATCAGGCCCGAGACAATATTCATTGCAGCAATGAGCACGAGAACGGACAAGATCACGAACATCACATTATCCTCGATATCAAGCGCGTTGAGAAAGCCCGATGAGGCCTCGCGCCATGTCCAGATCAGGGCGGTATCCCCTGCAGCTTGGAGAATATCAGGGGCAATATCGTCGACACTGTCGGGGCGCTCTACCATAACCTCAAGCTCGTTCACGGCGCCTTCGGAATTGAAGTAGCTCTGCGCCTCCGCAAGAGGCAGATAGGCGCGGGTGCGGTCAATGTCATAGCGCCCTGCGGTAAAGATATAGGTGACCTCATAGGCGTTGATGCGTGGGCTAGTGCCAAAGGCAGTTTTCACACCATCAGGGGAGATCAGGCGGATCATATCGCCCACTTGAGCGCCTAATGTGCGGGCAATGCCGGAGCCAATCGCGATGCCTTCGCCAAATCGGGCAATGTCGCCTTGGGCGGTTTGCGGGTTGGCAATACGGGGAATGGTGTTGAGGTTAGCGTCGGTGATGCCGTAGACTTCCATCCCGGCGTTATTGCCCTGAAAGGTCGCCATGACTTGCCCGCGCACGATGGGGGCCACACGGGTGACACCGTCGACAGCTGCGATTTGGTCCGCGAGCGCATCGTAGTCGCGAATGCTGCGGTCGAGCCTGCCGTTGGGTTGGACCACGCCAATCTCATAGACGGTGACATGGGCATTTGCGCCGAGGATGGTATCAACAAACTCCGCGCGAAATCCGGACCGCACGGCGAGTGTGGCGATGAGGGCAAAGACCGCGAGCGTGATGCCGATGAGGCTGATCCACGTCATCGTGCTCACGCCGCCCTCACTGCGCCGCGCGCGTAGATAGCGCCATGCGATCATCCATTCAAACGGGGCAAAGGGGGGAGTCTTGGAGGCCATTTCGGTCCTTGCTGCGCGATTTTTTCGCACCGTGGGGGTTTGTGAGGTGAGGGTCAAGATGGCGCGGTCAGGTCAGGCCGCTTGCCTGCGCCGGAATGGCATACGCAACAGGCCCAATATGAGGCTAAGCGCCAAACTGCCCAACACAAAGCCCACGCCTGCAAAGGTCAGCCCCGCAAAGTTTACAGGTACGGCGGGTTGGTACGCCTCCCAAGCGGCCTGCGCGATCTCGGGGTCAGTGAAACGCGTGCCGTTGTACGCGCGCATGAACGGCCCCTGCCCCTGAAGCGTTTCCAGATCACTGCTTAGCTGTTCATAGCGCACAATGGAGCGGGCCATGTCGGCGTTGCGGCGTTCCAGAAAGGGTGTGCCTTGCATCTGCGCAAGCGCCTGATCGCGGCTCAGGTTCGAGGCGCTTGCGGAAGCATCAAAGTCAGCGACGACCTCACCCAAAGCATCCACCGCGCCGCCCAGACGTTGCAGGTATTGTTGTGAGAATTCGGGAAACTGAGAGGTCGCAGCAGCCCCCGCGAGGCCGCCTGCAAAAACCATACTGCGCAGGATCATTTCTCAATTACCATCTTGTTCACAGCTGCCTTCCTTGGCATTTTCCTACTGCGCACACGCGCCAAGATCAAGGTAGCACTACTTCGGTGTCAGGCGCAGCAAGCGGCCCTGCGAGTTGTCAAGGATCAGGATCGCCCCGTCGCGGTCGATCTCTACATCGCGCACGCGGATTTCACCGTCCAGAAACCGCTCTTCGCCCACAACGCGGTCACCCTCCAGCACCAGCCGCACCAACCCGCCGGGATTGAGAGAGGCAGCAAGTATATCGCCGTCCCAGCCGTCAAACATCGCCCCCTCGTAAAAGGCAAAACCACCCGGTGCGATGACGGGGTCCCAGTAGTATTGTGGCTCAGTAAATCCGTCCTGCCGCGCCTTGCCGCTGCCGATGGGAGAGCCGCTGTAGTTGACGCCGTAGCTGACCACGGGCCAGCCATAGTTTGCGCCTGCGACAATCTTGTTTAACTCGTCGCCCCCCGCCGCACCATGCTCCAACGTCCAGAGAGACCCGTCAGAAGGGCGAATATCAGCGCCCTGCACATTGCGGTGGCCGAGCGTCCAGACCTCGGAGTTGAACGGATTGCCCGCCGCCGCCCCGCCTTCAATGCGCACCCGCACCACCTTGCCGTAGGTCTTGTCGAGGTCTTGGGAAAATTCACGCTCTCGGTTGGAGAAATGCTCACCCGTGGTGATGTAGAGATACGCGCCCTGCGGCACCACGCGGGAGCCAAAGTGCATGGCGTTCGGCGATGGTGGCTTTTGGACAAACACATCGCGCAGATCGCTGAGCGTGGTGCCATCCGCGCTCAGCACCGCACGCGCAGCGGCAGTAGCGGACATGCCCCCCTGCATCGGTTTGGCGTAGGTCAGAAAGATCACGCGGCTGGTGGTAAAGTCCTCGGCCAAGGCAACGTCGAGCAAGCCGCCCTGCCGCTGGGCCAGAACTTCTGGCACACCAAGGATCGGCGGCCCGGCTTTGCCATCCTTCACCAAACGCAAAGCACCCGAGCGCTCGGTCACGAGATAGCCACCTTCGGGCAAAACCTCCACGCCCCAAGGCGTATCAAGGCCACCTGCTAGCACTTCGATCTCAAGCGCCACGCCGCTATCGAGAGCCATAGCGCGGGTCTGGTTGGGGAAAGCAGGCGTAAATTGCGGAGCGTTCTTGGCCCCTTGCTCGACGCCCTGCGCACAAGCGCCTGTGGCCATCAATGCCGCGATTGCAAAGGTAAGTACATGTTTCATGGCCACTCCTCATGTTGTTAGACATAAAATGGCACAAATGGAGCGCAGGTCCAGCCCGCGCTCCTTGATCGGTCAAATTCCGCGAACGGTGAGACCTTTGTAGATCTGGGCGATACGCTCCACGGCCTGCTCGGGTGGCATCTCTTCGCTCTCGCCAGTGCGGCGTGAGGTCAGCTCGACCACGCCATTCTTGAGGCCACGTGGACCCACAGTAATGCGCCACGGCAGACCGATGAGGTCCATCGTCGCGAATTTGCCGCCTGCCCGCTCATTGCGGTCGTCGTACAGCGGCTCAAGGCCCAGCGCGGTGATGCTGTCATAAAGCGCCTGACACGCACCATCAGCTTCCTCGTCCCCTTGCTTGAGGTTCACAATCCCGCAATGGAACGGCGTCACGCCCTCGGGCCAGATGATGCCCTTGTCGTCATGGCTGGCCTCAATGATCGCGCCCAACAGGCGGGAGACACCGATGCCGTGGCTGCCCATGTGCACAGGCACAACCTTGCCGTCCGGCCCCTGCACCTTGGCTCCCATAGTCTCGGAGTATTTGGTACCAAAGTAGAATATCTGCCCCACTTCGATGCCCCGCGCCACACGGCGGCGCTCTTCTGGCACTGCGTTGAACAGCGCCTCGTCATGCGTCTCGTCCGTGCGGGCGTATTTGGTGGTGAATTCCTCCATCACAGCCGCGCACTCGGCATGGCTGTCATAGTCAATCGCACGGTCGCCGAATTTCAGGTCGGTCACGGCACTGTCATAGAAAACCTCCGACTCGCCCGTTTCTGCCAGCACAAGGAACTCGTGCGTGTCATCGCCACCAATCGGACCACTGTCTGCACGCATCGGAATCGCCTGAAGTCCCATCCGCTCATAGGTCCGCAGATAGCTCACCAGATGACGATTATAAGCATGCAGCGCGTCTTCTTTGGTCAAATCAAAGTTATAGCCATCCTTCATAAAGAACTCACGGCCCCGCATCACACCAAAGCGCGGACGCATCTCGTCGCGGAACTTCCACTGGATATGATAGAGCGTGAGGGGCAGGTCTTTGTAAGACCCGACATGACTGCGGAAAATATCTGTGATCATTTCCTCATTGGTCGGACCATACAGCAGGTCACGCCCCTGACGGTCCGTGACCCGCAGCATCTCCTCACCATAATCATCGTAGCGGCCACTCTCGCGCCACAAGTCCGCAGGTTGCAGCGTTGGCATGAGCATCGGCACATGGCCCGCGCGCATTTGCTCCTCGTGGACAATGTTTTCCAGCTTGCGGAGCACCTTGAACCCCAGAGGCAGCCACGAGTAAATTCCAGCAGCATTCTGCTTGATCATGCCCGCCCGCAACATATAGCGGTGGCTGACAATCTGCGCCTCGGCAGGGGTCTCTTTCAATACGGGCAGAAAATAACGGCTCAAACGCATGGTGGCGCTCCTTTGAAAACTTCAGCTTTTGCCTAAGCCAAACCCCCGCCCGACACAATCATTCTATCTTTCAGGGCCTCTATCTTTATCTTTCTTGGCACTAAATACTCCGGGGTGTGCGAGGGGCAGGCCCCTCGTTCCCGTCCTGTCGACAATCACCACGATCACCGCTCCGGCACTGCCCGCTGCACCAACCGCAGCGCCACTTCGGTCGCTTTGCCCATATCCTGCACCGATATCCATTCCAACGGTCCATGAATTTCCTGCATACCGGTAAAGATATTCGGACAGGGCAGGCCCATCTCTGTCAGGCGCGAGCCGTCTGTACCACCACGAATGGGAACAGAGATCAGCTCGATCCCCACATCGCGCACCGCATCATGGGCCAGATGCACAGGCGTCATATCGTTCTCCAGCCAATAGCGCATGTTACGGTATTGCGGGGTGATCACGCAGGTGATCTGCGCACGCGGCTCGGTCAAGGCCACTGCGTTACAGACGGCACGCAAAATCTCGCCCTTCTGGGCCAGACCATCCCGCTCAAAGTCGCGTATGATGAAACCGATACTTGTTTGCGCCCCATCACCTGAGATGTCGGTTGCGTGGATAAACCCTTCAAGGCCGCTGGTGGTCTCCGGCGTCATCGTCGTCTGCGGCATGGTCTCGATGATCCGCGCGGCAAGGTGCATGGCGTTGACCAGTTTGTCCTTGGCCCATCCTGGATGGATGGACACACCCGTTACGGTAACAATGGCGCGATCGGCCGAGAACGTCTCATGCTCCACTTCGCCCGGTTTTGAGCCATCAAACGTATAGGCAAAATCACAGGCCATATCGGCAGGCAGGCGCGGGTCGACGCCGCGCCCGATTTCCTCGTCGGGCGTGAAGGCAAGGCGCAGTTTGCCGTGGGGGATGTTGGGATTTTCCAACAGGTGACGAGCGGTTGTCATGATGATCGCCACGCCCGCCTTATCGTCGCCCCCCAACAGCGTCGTGCCAGAGGCAGTGATCAGATCATGGCCCACGCAATCCGCCAGATGGGACGAGATATCGGGGCCAAGGCGGCGCTCGGGCGCGTCGGGAAAGGAGATATCACCACCGTTATATCCTTGGATCAGGCGCGGTTTGACGCCAGTCGCGTTGAATTGCGGCGCCGTGTCCACATGGGCGCACAGACCCACTGTGGGCCCCTCAGCAGTGGCTGGCACGGTGGCAAGGACAACGCCGTAGTCAGTTAGCTGCACATCGGCGGCACCCATCTCCTCCAACTCAGCTACCAACATCCGGCTCAGATCAAGCTGGCAGGCGGTGGAGGGTTGGCTGGCGCTGCTCTCGTCTGACTGGGTGTCGACGGCGGCATAGCGCATCAGGCGGTCCTGAAGCTCGGTATCATAAGGGGTGCGCATGGGGTGGCTCCTGTTGTGAGGCTTTTGACAATCGTTGCGTGCGGGCTGCATGTGTCAAGCGGTGCTGACCTCTTCGACGACAAACAACTGGCCCAGTAGAGCGGCACGGGCAATGGCCTGTGCCGTGGTATCCACATCCAGCGCTTCACGTGCGCCGCGCAGGTGTTTCTCGACGGTGCCAACCGAAAGGCCCGTAACAACCGCCACATCCTGCACAGATTTTCCATCCGCGACCCATTCAAGCATCTCGCGCTGGCGCGGGCGCAGCGGACTGCGTTTGGATGGCAGCGGCATGCGGGCGATGTTGAGGTGGGCGGCGATGCACATCGCTTCGATCCCCTCACCGTGCTGTGCCCAGAGCACATCCATCTGTGCCTGTGACCAGCTCCGCTGGCCCATCATACCCAAGCCCCCTTTGAGACGGGTCGTGTCGGACGGAAAGCTGAGAAGATACCCCGCAGGTGAGCCTGCCCGGCGCAGATCGTCGAGAAATTCACATTCGCTCTGAGGTAAGCGTCCTGCCTTTGCTTCCTCATCGAACCAGCCCCATGACACCGCGCCATCATTCTGCGCCATCCAACGATAGTGCGGCGAGCGGCGGTAGAGACCTGCTTCAATATAGTCCGTGAAATCCTGCTCACCAAGGGTCGACAAAAACAGGATGTCCTGCAAATCCCCCAGCGACATGCCATAGCGTGACCGGGTGAGGCCGTAGCGCACGGCGGTGATCCCGAAAAACCCTAACCCCTCCAGCAAGAGCGTCCAGACCTCATCGTAAGACGTCCCTTTGAGGATGCGCGCAGTTTGGTGCATCAATTCCGTCTGATCTGGTGCCTTTACCACGTCTACCATCCCAAACATTTCTCCCCCGCAGTACCCGAATGTGACTCTATGACGTGACGAGATGAGGTGTCCAGCGCCCCCCCCTCGCGGCAAGAGAGCGCAGAGACCCAAAATCGAAATACCAAGATGTAACCGAACGCTCGCGAAATTCTCCAACAGTACACGTATATGTCGCGTCATGCGGCCAGCATGCAAACTGCCTAACGAGGGTAGCCCTATAGCCAAACAGATATGCTCCGTCACGTCGATGATCGCAATCTGCCAGCCGAAGCGATTTCCGAAGGCTCCACCTATTTCAAACCGATCAATACAGCCGAGCGGTTGTGCATTACCAAAGATGCCTCTGGCGTGAGCATCGCGGGTGGAACGGGCGAGACAGCGACGGTCATTATGACGAATATAAGGGCTGACAAGGGTGTGATCCACGTGATCGACAAAGTGCTGCTTCCGGGTAAGCCTCACGCCTGCCACTCACTACGCGTTTGTCGGATCGATCAAGGTTCTGTCACCACGGCAGGACCTTTTGTACTGGATCAAGACGCTTAACCCCCTTGAAAATATACCCCCCATGGGCGATGTGTCGTGCAACTCACAGGAGCGAGCGCGATGGCACTGCCGATCAAAGACCAGATGAAATATTGGGGTGTCGTCACGGCGAGCATCATGGTTGTTTTGTGGTTTCTGGGGGATGTGCTTCTGCCCTTCGTGTTGGGGAGTGCGATTGCCTACTTCCTTGATCCGGTGGCCGACCGCCTTGAGAAAATGGGCCTGACGCGGGCCATGTCCACCGCAGTGATCACAGTGGTGGCGATTATGGTGTTTGTCATTATGGCGCTGCTGGTCATGCCAACGCTGGTGTCCCAAGCGATCAACCTGTTCGAAATCGCACCGGATCTAACCAACCGCCTCGGCCTTTGGGTGACAGAACTATTCCCTTCTCTATTGGAGGAAGGTTCAACCCTGCAAAGTTCGATCGATTCCCTTGGCACGATGGTTAAGGAGCGCGGTGGTGAGCTTTTGAACACGGCGCTCAGCTCTGCTGCGGGGATCATCAACATCATTATGCTGTTTGTGATCGTGCCTGTGGTGGCGGTGTATATGCTACTGGATTGGGACCGGATGATTGCAAATATCGATAATTTGTTGCCGCGTGACCATGCACCTGTGATCCGCCGCCTTGCGCGTGATATCGACAAAACGCTGGCCTCGTTCATTCGCGGGATGGGGACGGTTTGCCTGATCTTGGGTACGTACTACGCAATTGCACTGATGCTGGTGGGGTTGCAGTTCGGGCTGGTCGTCGGATTCATCGCAGGGCTGGTGACGTTTATCCCGTATCTGGGCGCGCTCATTGGTGGCGCTTTGGCGCTGGGGCTGGCGTTGTTCCAGTTCTGGGGGGATTGGATATCTATCGGGCTGGTTGCAGGTATATTCGCGATCGGTCAGGTGATTGAGGGCAATGTGCTAACGCCCAAGCTGGTGGGGAATTCTGTTGGACTGCATCCGGTCTGGCTGATCTTGGCGCTGTCGGTATTCGGCACCCTCTTCGGCTTTGTCGGCATGCTCGTCGCGGTGCCCGTGGCCGCCGCACTTGGGGTGGTTGCACGCTTTGGCGTCGGGCAATATCACGACAGTCTGCTCTACCGCGGGACAGAGCAGCCACACCCAACCTTTGACGAAAAGTCCGAGTAAGATGGCCGTACAACTGGGATTTGACCTGCCAGTGCGGACTGCGCGGGGGCGTGATGATTTTCTGGTCGCACCTTCCAACGCGATGGCAGTCGCCATGATCGAAAACTGGCGCAACTGGTCTGGCGCCAAGATGGTGCTAAGCGGTCCAATAGGGGCAGGCAAAACCCACCTTACCCATGTCTGGGCCGACGCCGCACAGGCGCAGATCATCACAGCACGCGATTTGCGCAGCGACGATGTCCCGACATTGGCGCGCAGCAGTGTCGCGGTAGAAGACATTCCCCAGATAGCAGGTGACGCGGCGGCGCAAACAGCGCTCTTTCATCTGCACAACATGGTGCTGGCAGAGGGGCATACCCTGCTGTTGACCGGAACGGGGTCGGTCGTGCATTGGGGCCTGCAACTCCCCGATCTGGTGAGCCGACTTCAAGGCGCGTTGGAGACGTCGATTGATGCGCCTGATGATGCGCTTTTGTCAGCAGTTCTGGTAAAGCTGCTGGCCGACCGCCAGTTGATGCCGCCGCCCGATGTGATCCCCTATTTGCTCAAACGCATGGACCGATCCTTTGCCGCTGCGAACCGCATTGTGGCAGCACTCGACCATCAAAGCCTTGTGCTCAAACGCCCCATCACCCGCGCGCTGGCGGGGCAAGTGCTGGACAATGACACCCAAGGTGGGTGATAATAGGGCAACCCCGTCTTATTGCTGTTACATTCCTATGGGATAGCTACGCTTATGTCCGATGCTGATTTCCTTACCGCTCCTTATGATCCACCCGTTGACCTGCCTGATCTTGACCTCACCGGTCCGGGTCGGTTCCAGAACCGTGAGCTGAGCTGGCTCGGCTTTAACTGGCGTGTGGTGGAGGAGGCCCAGAACCCGCGCGTGCCCCTGTTAGAGCGGCTGCGGTTTTTGTCGATCTCGGCGGATAATCTGGACGAGTTCTATACAGTACGCGTGGCGGGTCTGCGGGAATTGGCTCAAGCAGGCAATACCACCCCCGCCGCCGATGGGCTGAGCCCTGCCGAGCAGTTGGTGCTGATCAACCAAAACGCGCGCACGCTCATGACGCAACAACAGTCGGTGTTGGTGGATTTGCTGCGTGAGTTGGACGACCAGAATATCATGCTGGAGGGTCCGCAGGATCTGAGCGAGGATGATCTTACTGCGCTTGACGATGTCTTTCTTAATCAGGTCTTTGCCGTTTTGTCGCCCTTGGCCATCGATCCCGCGCATCCCTTTCCTTTCCTGCCCAACACCGGCTTTGCACTGGCGGTTCAGCTTGAGCGGGTGAGTGACAAAAAACCGTTGCAGGCACTGCTGCCGATTCCAGCGCAGATCGATCGCTTTGTTACCTTGCCAGCAGATGAGGGATGCAAACGGTTCTTGCCACTTGAAGAGCTGTTGGTGCTTAAAATCCCTGATCTTTTCCCCGGCTACAGGCTCAAGGCGCATTTCGAATTCCGCATCTTGCGCGACAGTGATTTGGAAGTAGAGGATGAGGCAGAGGACCTTGTCCGCGAATTCGAGGTTGCCCTCAAGCGTCGGCGCCGTGGCGAAGTGGTCCGCATGACACATTCGGCGGGCGCGCCCGCCAAGCTGCTCGCGACCATAATGGGCGAATTGGGGGCCAAGCCGCAGGACGTCATTGAGATCGACGGGATCATCGGAATTGACGATCTGTCCCAACTGGTCACAGACGAGCGCCCCGATCTGCTCTGGCCCCAGTTCACGCCGCGCATCCCGGAGCGGGTCACTGACCATGATGGTAACATGTTCAAATCCATCCGCTCGAAAGACATGCTGCTGCACCACCCCTACGAGACTTTCGACATGGTGGTGCGGTTCTTGCAACAGGCCGCACGCGATCCGGACGTTGTCGCGATCAAGCAGACGCTCTACCGCACGTCGCGCGACAGCCCGATTGTGGAGGCGCTGTGCGAGGCCGCAGAAGACGGGAAGTCCGTCACGGCGCTCGTTGAGCTCAAGGCCCGCTTTGACGAGGCTGCAAACATCCGCCAGTCGCGGCGGTTGGAGCGTGCGGGTGCGCATGTGGTTTATGGATTTATCGATCTCAAGACCCATGCCAAAATCTCAACCGTAGTGCGGCGCGAGGGGGACGAACTCGTCACCTACACGCATTATGGCACAGGCAACTACCATCCCATCACGGCGCGTATCTATACCGATTTGTCCCTGTTCACCTGCGATCAAAAGCTAGGGCGCGATGCCACCAAAGTGTTCAACTATCTGTCGGGCTATGCGCAGCCAGCGCATCTCGACAATCTCGCCATCTCGCCGATCACGCTCAAGCCACGCCTGCTGGCCATGATTGCCGCCGAAGCAGAGCATGCGCGGGCGGGAAAACCTGCGGTAATCTGGGCCAAAATGAACAGCCTTGTGGATGATGAGGTGATTGACGCCCTCTATGCCGCGTCCAATGCCGGTGTCCAGATCAGCCTTGTGATCCGTGGCATTTGCGCGCTGCGCCCCGGTGTGCGCGGATTGTCGGAGAACATTCGCGTAAAGTCGATTGTTGGTCGGTTCCTAGAGCACAGCCGTATTGTCTGTTTCGGCAATGGCTTTGGCCTGCCCCACAAAAAAGCACGTGTGTTTATGTCGTCGGCGGACTGGATGAGCCGCAACCTTAACCGCCGCGTTGAAACGCTGATCGAGATTGAAAATGCGACCGTGAAGGCGCAAATCACCAGCCAGATCATGGCGGCAAACCTCGCCGATATCGCGCAAAGCTGGGTCATGGCCCCTGACGGAAGTTTCCACCGCCCGCCCCTGCCCGAGGGGCAATTCGCCTTTAGCTGTCACCGGTTCTTCATGGAGAATCCGTCGCTGTCAGGGCGTGGGACCGCAGGGGCATCAGACGTGCCAAAACTCACCCATACCGAAGACTGACGCAGCCCTATGATAACCTTTGGTTAGTGATTGACGCGGGGCGAGGTATGGGTCACCCTTCCCGAAATTACCGCCTCACCTGCCGGAGCGCGCATGACTGATCCCGCCCAAACAACGACGATCGTTCCTGAAACAGGCGTTGCCGATCTGGGCCTGTTCAGCAAACCGCTGTTCCAAGACCCCGGCGCGCGGGCGCTGCGGCGTGTAGGGGTTGTCGATGTCGGCTCCAACTCTGTGCGGATGGTGGTGTTTGACGGTGCTGCACGGTCCCCTGCTTATTTCTATAATGAAAAAATCATGTGTGCCTTGGGCGCTGGCATGGCGGACACTGGCCATTTGTCACCCCAGGGACGCGTGCGGGCGCTGTCGGCGATGCGGCGATTCTCCAAGCTGGCAGAGGGGATGGGCCTGTCGGAAATGACTGTTGTGGCCACGGCAGCGGTGCGCGATGCAACCGACGGGCGTGAATTCTGCGAGGAAGTCCGCGCCAAGACGGGCCTCAAAATCTGGGTCATCCACGGTGAGGAAGAGGCGCGATTGTCTGCGCAAGGCGTGCTGTTGGGCTGGCCCGGTGCTTACGGTCTGGTCTGTGATATTGGTGGCTCCTCGCTCGAGTTAGCGGAGATTTCGGGCGGACGCGTGGGCAAGCGGGTGACCTCATCGCTCGGCCCGCTCAAGCTGCGTGATATCAAGGGTGGCGCCAAAGCGCGCAACGCCCATATCAAAGAGGTCATGCAAAGTCTGGCCGAGAAAATGGGCGACCAAAGGGACCGAATGTTCCTTGTGGGTGGCTCTTGGCGCGCGATTGCGCGGATTGATATGATCCGGCGCGGCTATCCGCTGCATGTGTTGCATGAGTACCGTATGACGAGCCAATCCGTACGCGACACGATTGAATATATCCGCACAAACGACATGGACACGTTGCGCGCAAAAGCAGGTGTGTCCTCGGCACGGGCGTCGCTGGTGCCCTATGCCTGCGAGGTGCTGAGCCGTTTGGTCAAGACGTTCAAACCCAAGGATATCGCCATCTCAAGCTATGGCATCCGCGAGGGCATGCTTTACGAGCAAATGCCCCAACGCCTGCGCGACCGCGACCCACTGATTGAAGCCTGCCGCTTTGCCGAGGACAAGGACGCACGTTCGCCCGGGTTCGGCCGCATGCTGTATAACTTCATTCTGCCGCTCTATAAATCCGCGCCAGAGCCGCGCAAGCGTTTGATCAAGGCCGCGTGTTTGCTGCATGACGTCAGCTGGCGCGCGCATCCCGACTACCGCGCCGAGGTCTGCTTTGATAACGCGACCCGCGCAAATCTGGGCGGCCTGAAACATTCCGAACGTATCTTCATGGGCCTCGCGCTCATGCACCGCTATTCCAGCAAAGGCGAAAATGCGCGCTTCTCCGATTTGTTTAAGATGGTCGATGCGCAGACCCGCGCAGAGGCGGAGATACTAGGCAAGGCCATGCGCTTTGGTGCCATGCTGTGGATGGATAAAGTGGCCGAGCTGGGCGAGATCCGCTGGTATCCCAAGAAAAAAGAGCTGCACTTGCGGTTGAGTGCGGAGATGATGCCGCTGTTTGGCGAAGTGGCAGAGGCGCGGTTTAACTCGCTCGCCTCCTCGTTGGAGGCCCAAGCGATTGTGACCACAGCAAAGCGCTAGAGATCAATCTGGGGCATCTGCTCTTCTGGAGACACCTCGGGCGCGTCAGGCTTGCGGCGAATGATGATGTCACCGTTGGGTTGGACTTCGGGGGCCTCATAGACGCTCCAGTCCTCAACCTCCTCCAGCATGCTCAGAAGTTTCGGACCCATCTCGCTCACAAAATTCTGCAAGGCGGGCCCCGCCTCCTCCATCAGCTTGGCCATCTCGTCCATGGCGGGGGCCATTTCTTGCATCAAACCTTCAAAGAAAAGCTGCGCACCACGCTCCATAAGCGTCGGCCCTTCCTCCTGCGCCGCAACGGGTGAAGTGAGCATGAGGGTGACAAGCGGGATGGCGATGATCTGTTTCATGCCCCTAATATAGGGGAGATTGTGCGTAATTCAAAATTACAGATCAATGTCGAGTGTGACAGGAAAATGATCAGAGGCCGTGACGAGTGCGTCGCGCAGCGCAGGATCGGTCCAGCAGGCAGGATCATCCAAGGGATGCCAAATGCGCCAGCGCGGATTTTTCGCACGCAAGGCGGGACAAACCATGATGTAATCGAGCAGCGCTTGTAAAAAGCGTTTCTCCTCACGAATCCAAAACCGCGAGGTGGTGGGCATTGCACCGATCCGCTGGCCCAATGCGCGGGCGGCATGGGGATCAAACAACGGATGCGGGCCATTCGCGCCGAGGATAACCTCAACAGAAGAGCGGCCAAAGAGGTCCTCGAACACGTCCAGTCCGGGACCATCGTTGAGGTCCCCCATCAACATCAGGGGTACGCCAGCGGCCACACCCGCATCAATTCGCGCGCGCAACCAGACCGCTTGGGCCAACTGCTTGCGCCGATTGGCGATAGAGATTTGCATGGCGTGAGCATCATCGCGCGCGCCGTGCGGCGCTTTCGACTTCAGGTGTGCGCCGATCATGCGAAAGTGAAAGCCGGAGGCAGTTTTCAGCGCCAATTCAAGCGGAGGCTTGGAGAACACCACCTTGTCCTCGGTGGCATCAATATCAAGGTCGATGCGAAAAATGCCGTCGAAACGTGGTGCACCAGTGGCTCCCTCGGGGCCTGTCTCTTGCCCCTGCGGGGCGTGTTCAGCGCTCAAAGTGTCCGGATCATAGAGCAGTGCGATTTCCTGCTGGGTGTCATTGCTAAATCCCATGACCGCTTTGCAGGCACGCAAGTCAAACTTCGCTGCAAAATTCTCGAGGGCGGCGACGGTACTGTTCTTGCGCCCTGTGTCAGGTGCCTCAATCACCATGACGGCATCAGCGTCAATCGCCTGAAACACCCGCCCCACTGCCGCCGTCTGCTGGGCACGGGTCACGTCGCGGCGGCCGGACCATCCATCCCCTTCGTGCAGCTGGTCGTGCTCATCAAAGAGATTGGCAAACCACTCCACATTATAGGTCGCAATACGCATTATGCGGCCTTGCCCGAAAGAGTTTCCCACGCGCGGTTGATATCGATCATGCGTTTTTCGGCCATTTTCACCGCCTCCTCGGGCAACCCGCGTGCGATGAGGGCGTCGGGGTGATTTGCGCGGACAAGCTTGCTCCAGGCGGCACGCGCTTCTTTACGGCTGGCATTTGGCGAGATGCCCAGCACCGTGTGCGGCAAGGGGGAACTGTTGGGGACAAATCGGGCGCGCAAAGCCTCGAACACTCCCTCCGGCAAGGCAAAGATGTCGGCGACTTCTTCCAAGAATGCGTTCTCGTTCGGGTGATAGATGCCGTCGGCCACCGCGATGTGGAACAGCCCCTCCATCAGATCGCAGAGGATCGGCGCGTCATCGCCAAACATGCTCTTGATCCGGCGGGCATAGTCGTCAAATCCGGCCACATCGGTGCGTGCAAGGTTGAACACCTTAGCAGCCCCTGCAGCATCCGAATCGGCAATCTGGAAAACTTCACGAAACGCAGTGACCTCATCGCGTGTGACTTGACCGTCTGCTTTTGCCATTTTGGCGCCCAGTGCGACCACCGCAATTGTAAACGCGACCGAGTGTTCGGGTGATGTGCGCAAACGCTCGAACACCTCCGATAGCCCTTCACCTGATGCGAGGGCCGAGAGGGCTTCGGAGATGCGGGTCCAGATTGACATGAGGTTACCTTACCCTGCGTACAATGGCTTGTCAGGGGGCGGTGATGATCCTGCTCATCAGGATCAGGTCTTGCCAGCGCCCCAATTTGCGCCCTACCTGTGGCAAATGACCGGTCTTTGCAAACCCCAATCGGCTATGGAATGCGATCGCGGCGGTATTTTCGCCCCCAATTGCAGCGACCATGACGTGGATATCTTGGGTGCGGGCACGAAGAATTGCAGCCTCGATCAAAGCACGGCCAGCGCCATTACCACTGTTTGCCACGATGATCGTATGCTCGGCTGTATGGGCATAGCCGGGTCCAGGGCGGAAGGGGGTCCATGTGATGAAGCCCACGCAGGCGCCGCCCTGTTCGGCCACAAGGAGAGCATCCCTGCGGGTGGTAAGCAACGTAGCCAAATCATCGTCTGTCTTCTCAACGCTTGTGAAAGTTGCCGCAGTTTCACGGATCATCGCGTTCCACAGCGTCTTTATCTGCGGCAGATCAGAGGCAGCGGCCGCACGGATCAGCACAGAGTGGCAATGCTGTCTGGTGTGGTCACCGTCGCCGTCAGCTTTGGCTCGCCCACACTAAAACTGATACGCGCGTCTACGAGGAGCGGTGCGAGGAGTGCGCCCAGCCTCAAAGCCTGCGGATGCGAAATCTCGAGCGATGTGATCGCGCAACCGCGCTGTTGAAGGCGCGCTGCGGGATGGGCATCGCCGATCCATTGGATCAGGGCAGGTGCGCAATTATCATAGGGCAAAACACCGCTTTGCGGCACGGCCATCCGCCAGCGTAGATCACCACGCTGTAGATCAACTGGCGTGCCGAACCCTTCGGGCAGTTGAGCCAAGGTGGCGTCAAGATCATCACAACGGCAAATCCAGTTCGTCAAACGTGGCCCTCCTGCAAAACTATCCAGATCGAACCAGCGTGGCCTGTCGGGTTGCGACGCATCAGGGTTGATCGCAATCGCTTCGAGATACAGCCCATTCTCCAGCCCCAAGAGCGTGTTGTGGGTGTGAAAAATCGCATGCTCACCGCCTTGCTGCAGAGGCACGCCAAGGGCGGCCTGCACATGGGTCGTTGCCGCCGCGAGAGTCTCCCCCGCGACGGCGATATGGTCAAAGGTGATCATGCGCGCGTAGCTCGGATCAATTTCAGGATATCTTGGGCCGCATTCGGGATATTCGTGCCGGGGCCAAAGATCGCCTTTACCCCCGCATCATAGAGAAACTGATAGTCCTGCTGTGGAATGACGCCACCGCAGATCACCAGAATATCCTCGGCACCGGCGTCTTTGAGCGCTTTGACCAGCTGCGGTGCGAGCGTTTTATGTCCCGCCGCCTGAGAGCTGATACCAATGACATGCACATCGTTGTCCACCGCATCCTGCGCAGCCTCGGCGGGCGTCTGGAACAGCGGACCTACATCCACATCGAACCCGATGTCGGCAAAGGCAGTGGCGATGACTTTTGCTCCACGGTCATGCCCGTCCTGACCCATTTTCACCACCAGCATACGCGGACGGCGGCCTTCATCCTCGGCAAATTCCTCGACCGATTTCTGGATCGCGGCAAACCCTTCATCGCCCTCATAGGCGGCGCCGTAAACACCAGCGAGCATTTTGACTTCCGCACGGTGGCGGCCGAATTCTTCTTCCATGGCCATGCTGATTTCTCCTACGGTGGCACGGGCGCGGGCGGCCTCAATGGCGGCTTCCAAAAGGTTTCCGCCCTCTTTTGCGCGACGCGACAGCTCAAAGAGTGCATGCTCCACTGCGCCATCGTCGCGGCTGGCGCGGATGGATTTGAGGCGGATGATCTGACTGTCGCGCACGGCGACGTTGTCCACATCCATGATGTCGATCGCATCTTCAGTCTCGCGGCGGTACTTGTTCACGCCGACGATGACATCAGTTCCGCGGTCTTGGCCCGCTTGGCGCTGTGCCGCCGCTTCTTCAATGCGCAGCTTGGGCATGCCGGAGGCTACTGCCTTGGTCATGCCGCCCATTTCCTCGACTTCTTCGATAAGCTTCCAAGCCGCTTCTGCCATGTCGTGAGTAAGCTTTTCAACATAGTAAGAGCCCGCAAGCGGATCGACGACGTTGGTCACGCCCGTCTCTTCTTGGAGGATCAACTGGGTGTTGCGCGCGATGCGGGATGAATTTTCGGTGGGCAGGGCAATTGCTTCATCCAGCGCGTTGGTGTGCAGCGACTGCGTGCCACCAAGGACCGCCGACATCGCCTCATAAGCGGTGCGGATCACATTGTTATAGGGGTCTTGTTCTTGCAAGCTGACACCAGAGGTCTGGCAGTGCGTGCGCAGCATAGAGGACTTCGGGTTCTTCGGCTCGAACTCTGCCATGATGCGAGACCATAGCAGGCGCGCCGCGCGTAGTTTGGCGGCCTCCATAAAGAAATTCATGCCGATACAGAAGAAAAAGCTCAGGCGCGGGGCGAACTTGTCTACATCCATGCCTGCGGCGATTGCTGTGCGTACATATTCACGGCCATCAGCAAGGGTGAAGGCCAGCTCTTGCACGAGGTTCGCACCCGCCTCTTGCATGTGGTAGCCGGAGATCGAAATGGAGTTGAATTTCGGCATCTCGTTGGCGGTATATTCGATAATGTCCGCAATGATCTTCATTGAGGGTTCAGGTGGATAGATATAGGTGTTGCGCACCATGAACTCTTTTAGAATGTCGTTCTGGATGGTGCCGGAGAGGACCGCACGGCTGTGCCCCTGCTCCTCGCCCGCGACGATGAAACTGGCGAGGATCGGGACGACCGCACCGTTCATGGTCATGGAGACGGAGACCTTATCCAGTGGGATACCGTCGAAGAGGATCTTCATATCCTCGACGCTATCAATCGCCACGCCAGCTTTGCCCACGTCACCCTCAACACGGGGGTGGTCACTGTCGTAGCCACGGTGGGTCGCCAGATCAAAGGCAACCGAGACGCCCTGCTGACCCGCCGCCAATGCGCGGCGGTAAAAGGCGTTGGATTCCTCAGCGGTAGAGAAACCGGCATATTGGCGGATCGTCCATGGGCGGCCCGCGTACATCGTCGCTTTTACACCGCGCGTATAGGGCGCTTCACCGGGGATGCCGCCGAGATGGTTCACATCTTCAAGATCAGCAGCGGTATAAAGCGGCGAGACATCAATGCCCTCAAGCGTCTTCCACGTCAGATCATCAAGCGAGCGGCCACGCAGCTCTCCCTCAGCCAGTTTGCGCCAATCGTCCTTGGAGGCGGTGTTCGGTGTGTCGGTCATGGGATTGTCCTTTTGTAAATGCGCCCACAGGCAGGCTGAAACCTGTTCTTGTGCGGGAGCGATCCTCTGTCAGTGTTGCAAGCCCGTCCGCGCCAGCGGTGAGCCACATCATATCATCTGCGTAAGCCTCGCGTAGGGCAGCACCCTGTGCGAGGGTAAACGGGTTCCAACGCCCCTGCCCTGTGGCAAGATGCGCGGGTATAGCCTGTGCGGGAATGCCGTTCTCCGCCATCTTGTCGCGCAGCATGGGCGCATCCGGCGACCGGTTGAGCCAGCTTTTTGCATGGATTTGCGGGGCGGGGTGACCTGTCGCCGCTTCCAATATCTTATCAGCTTGTCCAGCAAATTGCTCGAACGGCATCACATGAATTTCCGTCTCGGGCAAGGCACAGGACATATCCGTAATCACATCACGCCATGTGCGCGGCGAGGAGGCCAGCGCAGCCAGTCGTGTGTCGTCCGGCATGGGATGGCCGCGCCCCACACCATAGGCCGCCACGGAAGACCACCATAAATCCTGCGCACGGATGCACATAACGACACGGGCGATCCGCCCTTCAAAAGCTGCGTCCAGCCGTGCCATCCGCTCCCCTACTGCTGGAAACAAAGATGCCGCGCGCAGGCAGGCACGCGGTGCACCGATCATGTTCTCTTCGCTGACCAACAGCTGTTTCGCACCTGCCCGCTTTGCCTGTGCCGCATGTAGGCGCACACGGCCCATGGCACGGCCTTGCAGATTGCGCCCGTTGCGCATGCGCGGTCTTGCAAATAGCCCGTCAAAGAGCCCCTTGCGCAGCATATTCGGTTCCCACAGCGCTGTTCCCTGCGCCATAAGATGTGCACGGTTGCCCCGCAAATAATGTTGAAAACTGGTCGATCCGGTGCGGTGCGACCCTACATGAAGGATGATATCCATAAGCCTAACAATGCCTTTGCGCCAAGGGGCCACATGCGGCAGCCCGGGAAGGGAAACTGCAACAGTCATGTGACAAAACCCCTTGCGGCGAGCTTAATGTTAAAAATGAGACTATGTGGCTTCGCAATCGCGCTGGGACCCCCTATATACAGTACAAAGGGAGAGCTTATGAAATCGTTGTTAGGTGCTGTAATTATTGCTTTATTCGCCAATTCAGGGCAGGCGCAGACCTTGTTCGAGCCAGACTTTCCACTGGTCATTCTGAATGCCGCTGATACGGATTTGAATGAATTTGTCTGGAAACAGCGCCCTGTTATTGTTTTCGCCGACAGCGAGAATGACCCTGCCTTCATTGAACAAATGGAATTCCTCATCGCACGTCCCGAGGCGCTGACCGAACGGGACGTCGTTATCATCGTAGACCTCGATGCAGAAACGCTTAGCCCGATACGCCGTAAAATGCGCCCACGTGGGTTCATGCTCGCGTTGGTCGGGAAAGACGGCGAGCTCAAAATGCGCAAGCCGTTTCCACAAGACGTCCGCGAAATCACCGCAAGCATCGACAAAATGACCATTCGCAAGCGTGAAATCCGCGAAGCAAAGAAGAATGCCAAGGGATAAGTGCGGCAGGCATTTCGGCCTACTGCTAGTTTGTTATGAGGGTTCGGGTTCACTCGAACTCCATAATTACGTCGTCCACCGCGAGGCTGTCACCTGCACTGGCGTTAATCTTGCTCACGATGCCGTTCTTCTCGGCGCGTAGGATATTTTCCATCTTCATCGCCTCAATAGTGCAGAGCGCTTGGCCGTCATGAACCTCGTCGCCAACAGCCACGTCTAGCTTTACGACCAGGCCAGGCATTGGGCACAGCAGGAGTTTTGACGTGTCGGGGGCAACTTTGACGGGCATCTTGCGGGCCATCTCAGCTTGCAATGGCGTACGCACGTGAACCTTCACGTCCGCGCCACGGGTGCGGATGCGGAAACCACCAGAGATTTTACCGACTTTAAGGATCAGCGGCTTGTCCGCCACGGTCATCGTGGCGAGGTGGTCACCCGGTGTCCAATCGCCTGAGACCCGCAGGGTTTCTCCCCCATCAAACGTGACAGAGGCCCCTTCTTTGTCAGCAGTGGTCGTCACATCAAAGCTGTGGTCCTGCACAGTGACGTTCCATTCGGTGCCAACTTTGCGCTCGTGGTTGTCCATACGGCCCGATACGCGGGCACGGCGAATTTCGGCGACGCGGTGCATAGCAGCAGTGGCTGCGGCGATGCGTTTCAGCTCCCCCTCCTCCAAAGTCACTCCCTGGAACCCGTCAGGGTATTCCTCTTCGATGAACGCGGTGGTCATGACGCCAGAGGTGAATTTCGGATGATCCATCACAGCGCTGAGGAACGGCAAGTTATGGCCAATGCCCTCGACTTCAAAGCTGTCCAAGGCAACGCGCATCCGCTCGATTGCCGCCTCGCGGGTCGGTGCCCATGTGCAAAGCTTGGCAATCATGGGATCGTAGTACATGCTGATTTCGCCGCCCTCATAAACGCCGGTATCGTTGCGTACAGCGGTCTCGCCCGTGGGCGCATCGCCATGCCATTTGTCATTCTCGAGCAGCGGTCCTGCAGCAATTTCCGCCGGTGGGCGGTAGCGGGTCAGACGGCCAATCGAGGGCAGGAAGCCGCGATACGGGTCCTCGGCATAGAGGCGGTTTTCGATGGCCCAACCGTTGATCTGCACGTCCTCTTGCTTGATCGTCAGCGCCTCACCGTTGGCGACACGGATCATCTGCTCCACAAGGTCTACACCTGTAATCATCTCTGTGATCGGGTGCTCTACCTGTAGGCGTGTGTTCATTTCGAGGAAGTAGAAGTTCTTGTCACCGTCCACGATAAATTCGACCGTACCTGCGGACGTGTATCCCACCGCTTGCGCCAGTGCGACCGACTGCTCGCCCATGGCTTTGCGTGTTTCGGCATCGAGGAAGGGGCTGGGCGCTTCTTCGACAACTTTTTGCTGGCGGCGCTGGATCGAGCATTCACGCTCGTTGAGGTAAAT
>CBDTVN010000042.1:0-22732 GCA_965364195.1 uncultured Sulfitobacter sp.
CAGGAAGATATGTTCCCGATCGAGATTGATCTGGACATGGTGCGCCGCCAGCGTGAGACGGGCATGAAGGGTCTGGGGCAGGTACTCAAATCCTTCCGTGACCGCTCTACTGACTTCTCGGTCTATGATCGTGCAAGTGGCACCGACGCTTACCTCCAGACGCTGGGACCGCTTGCGATCCCGCACAAAGGAACGACTGCGGGCCTTGACACGATGGCGCCCGCGATGCGCGTACCATACACGCCGGACGCTGCGGGCGAAGACAGCCTGCCTGGCTTTGCATTCAAAGTGCCGCCAGCGTTTCCTGTAGAGCCATTGCCAAACCCGTCTGCAGGGACTGCGGCGCCTGTCGACGAAGCAACACCAACCGGCGCCCCTGTCGCCGCGATGCCTCATCCACCCGTGAAACCCGGCGTTCTGACCGGCAGCACGGACACTGACATATCCAGCGGCTAGGCCGTGCTATAGGGCGGATGGGCATCATGCCCGTCCGCTCCTCATCGCATTGCCCAAGCTGCGCACTTTTGCGGAGAACGACCGATGCATTCGATGAGAGACTATTCATCTGCGATCCAACTGCGCTCTGACCGGTGGAGCGCATTGCGCGAAGCCACAAGCGCATTAACCCGTAACCCCAGTGCGGGCGAAACAGCACATCTGCGGGCGACCGTGACTGAGCTTTTCGAGAAGTTGGGCGTGATGGAGGCCTATTGGGCCTTTCCGGGGAAACACGCCTTTGCGCTGATCCGACGTCATTTCGAGCAGGGCAAGCTCGACGACGTCAGCTTTGCAGTGAACCGCATTACCCGTGCGTTGACCACTGGTGCGTATCGCCGCCGCTCTATCCCGCTGGAACGCGATAGCGTGGATCAAGACGAGCAGGACGATGACGCGCATAGCAGCCCCGAGATGCGCGCACTGACCAAGCCCTATTTCGAAGTGCTGGTTGTGGACAGCGTGAACGAGCATCAGGAACGCTGGCTCAAGACCAATGTGACAGGCATGCGCCGTCCCGAAGACCCTTTCATCTATGAAGCGGTTGTTGTGCCGTCAATTGAGGATGCGCTGATCGCAGTGCTCTTCAACCACAACATTCAGGCCATTGTCGTGCGTCCCGGTCTGGTCCTGCATTCCGAAAACGTCGAAGAAATACTGACCCGCTATCTTGCACGTGCTGGGGGTCGTAACGAGATCGACGCGATCCCTCCAGAGAACTATGGCCCAGAGCTGTGCCGTATGATCGCCAAGGTGCGCCCCGAGCTGGACGCCTACCTCGTGACCGAGCGTTCGGTTGAGGACATCGCAGGCCTTGATCTTGGGATTTGCCGCCGGGTCTTCTACAACTCCGAAGACTTTATGGAGCTGCACCTGAACATCCTGCGCGGTGTACAGGCGCGAAACAAAACGCCATTCTTCACTGCCTTGGTCGAGTATTCCAAGCAGCCGACGGGTGTGTTTCACGCCATGCCCATCAGCCGCGGGAAATCCATCACCCGTTCGCATTGGATTCAGGACATGGGGGCGTTTTATGGCCCCAATATCTTCCTCGCGGAAACCTCGGCGACTTCAGGCGGCCTTGATAGTCTGCTGGAGCCCGTGGGTCCGATCAAAGAATCCCAAGAGCTTGCTTCGCGGGCGTTCGGCTCCAAACAGACATTCTTTGCCACCAACGGCACCTCGACCTGTAACAAGATCGTTGTTCAGGCCCTGTTGAAGCCAGGTGACATTGTGCTGGTGGACCGTGATTGCCACAAATCGCACCATTACGGCATGGTGCTGGCGGGCGCGCAGGTGAGCTATCTCGACAGCTACCCGCTCAGCAAATATTCGATGTACGGTGCCGTGCCACTGCGCGAGATCAAAGAGCGGCTTCTGGAGCTCAAAGAGCAAGGGAAGCTTGACCGTGTCCGCATGCTGCTCCTTACAAACTGCACCTTTGACGGGCTTGTTTATAACGTCGAGCGCGTGATGCAGGAATGTCTGGCGATTAAGCCGGATCTTATCTTCCTTTGGGATGAGGCGTGGTTTGCCTTCGCCCGCTTTAACCCGACGTACCGCCAGCGCACGGCGATGAATGCGGCCAATGTGCTGCGCGCGAGGTTCAAGTCCGACGCGCATGCCGGAGCCTATGCCGCGCAGCAAGAAGAGTTGAAGGATGCGGATCATGAGACGCTACTCAAGACGCGTTTGATCCCGCCGCCCACGGCGCGGGTACGGGCCTATTCAACGCAATCCACTCATAAAACCCTCACAGCACTGCGGCAGGGTTCTATGATCCACGTTAATGATCAGGATTTTAAGGGCGAGGTGGAGCAAGCGTTCCACGAGGCCTATATGACGCACACCTCAACATCGCCAAACTACCAGATCATCGCGAGCCTTGATGTCGGACGGAGGCAGGTTGAGTTGGAAGGCTTTGAATTTGTGCAGCGCCAGATCGAGGCGGCAATGTCTATGCGCCGCGCCATCACTGATCACCCGCTGCTCAAGAAGTATTTTCAGATCCTCACTGCGGGCGACATGATCCCCGAGGAATACCGCGAGAGTGGTGTGACGAGCTATTATGACGCCGAGCAAGGCTGGACCGATTTGTGGGATTGTTGGGAGCGCGACGACTTTGTGCTCGATGCGAGCCGCGTGACACTACTGGTCGGCGGTACAGGCTGGGACGGTGATACGTTCAAGAACAAGGTTTTGATGGATAAATACGGCATCCAGATCAACAAAACCTCGCGCAACACTGTTCTGTTTATGACCAACATTGGTACGACGCGTTCCAGCGTGGCGTATCTGATCGAAGTGCTGGTAGAGATTGCTAAATCGCTGGACGAATTGAATGATGATGCGTCCGGTATGGAAAAACTCGGCTTTGACCGCCGCGTGAAAAATCTGCTCGAGGATTATCCACCGCTGCCGGATTTTAGCCGGTTTCACAAAGCGTTTCTGGAAAGTGGCAACAGCCGCGAGGGTGATATTCGCAAGGCGTTCTTCTTGTCTTATGATGACACGAACTGTGATTATCTGGAACTGAACGGCTCCCTGAAAGAGGCGATGGACCGCGGTGAGACAATCGTTTCCGCCAGCTTTATCATTCCCTATCCACCGGGATTCCCGATCCTTGTACCGGGACAGGTCGTCAGTCAGGAAATTTTGGCATTTATGCGCGCGCTCGATGTGAGCGAAATTCACGGCTACCGGCCCGATTTGGGCCTGCGGGTGTTCACGCAGGAGGCACTTAGCGAGGCGGGAGCGATACCCGCACCTGTTCGTAAATCCAAAAAATCATCTGCTTGAACACAAGAACTCAATTACCAAGATAAGGAGCACCACAATGGCTACCGTTCTTAGAAATATCTCTGAAATCCGCCGGTTCTTTCACCGCAACGAAGATCCTGTGTATTTTATCTCGGCGACGAACTTTAACCTGTTGGGCCTCGATGAATGGGTGAAGAATTTCAAATATATCTGCTACATCGACTGCTACGGCGGCAAGCACCCTAACGTGTTCTGCCCTTCCGAGCAGCCGCATGCGGAGTTCCAGTCCATTGAGGACATCAACAACTATCTGTTGCAGCACAAAGAAGTCATCGACTTCATCAAAAAGCGCGGCGGCAAGCCCAAGTTTGTCTTCCTGATGTTTGACGAGGAGACGGAGCGTCTAAGCAAAGAGCTGGGTGCGGATGTGTGGTTCCCCAAGGCGAAGCTGCGCCAAAGCATGGACAACAAGATCGCCACCGTGCGCATCGGCAACAAGGCGGGTGTGCCGTCCGTGCCAAACACATTGGCCGAAGTGACGTCCTACGAGAACTTGCGCGAGACCTGTGAAAATGCGGGCATCGGGCATGATCTGGTGTTGCAATCTGCGTATGGAGACAGCGGTCACACGACCTTCTTTATCAAGAACGAGGCCGACTTCCGGCGTCATCAATCCGAGATCATCGGCGAGGGTGAAATCAAGATCATGAAGCGGATCAGCTGCCGTGGTGCAGCGATTGAGGCTTGTGCGACGAAAGAAGGCACGATCGTTGGTCCGCTGATGACCGAACTTGTAGGCTTTAACGAGTTGACGCCTTATCGCGGTGGTTGGTGTGGCAACGAGATGCTGGCGACGGCCTTCCCGCCGAAAGTGCGTGAGCAAGCGCGGCAGATGACGTTTAAGTTCGGTGAGCAGCTGCGCAAGGAAGGGTATCGCGGGTACTTTGAGCTCGATTTCCTGATCGACAAGAAGACGGGCGAGCTTTGGCTCGGTGAGCTTAACCCGCGCATCACGGGTGCGTCCTCGATGACGAACCATGCGGCCTTTGCCCATGCGGATGCGCCGTTGTTCCTGTTTCACCTGCTGGAATTCTCAAAGAAGAAGTTCAATCTCGATGTGGATGAGTTGAATGCCCGTTGGGCCGACCCCGCCAACATCGACGGTTGGAGCCAGATGGTCATCAAACACACCAAAGACAGTGTCGATATCTGCTCTGAGGCCCCCGAGACCGGCATCTATAAGATGAAAGAAGACGGCTCGGTTGTGTTTGACCGCTTTGACTATCACCGCCGCGCAGTGGAGAGTGAGAACGAGGCATTCTTCTTGCGTATCTTGCAGCCGGGTGACTACCGTTATGAGGGGGCCGACATTGGTATTCTTGTGACGCGTGGCCGCTCAATGACCAAGTCTTTCCAGCTGAACGAGCGGGCAAAGAAATGGATTCACGGAATCAAGAGGGCGGTTGAAGGTACGCCATTGCCAGCAGCGGCGGCTGACCCGTTGCTGTCTGATCCAGCGTTCAAGATTCTGTAATTTAAATCCGTTATTGCGTTAAATGGAATCCCGCAGAATAAGCGGGGCTTCCCAAATGTTTTAGAAAGGCCGCTATGTACTGGCGTGCGATTTCAGAGGATTTGCCCGGCCCTAAGTGGGCTGGGCTTTTCCACGAATATTGGTCCGACTATCGGGCATGGTGGCTCAAAGAGGGAGAGACCGCCCGCCCGACCTATGCCGAGAGCCTGCGTGCGCTGCGGACCCATATGCCCGAAATGGTTCCGCTGTACGAAGAGCTGTGCGAGCTGGCAGGCGGTGGTGACCATGCCGCGCGCTTCTTGAGTTTCTATACACCTCCTGCATACCTCGCGAGCTGTTCGCAGGCCGTTTGGGCAGGCAAGCAGCCCGTAATGGTGCGCAATTATGACTATAATCCCAAAGCGTTCGACAGCCTTGTGCTGCGCACGAACTGGATGGGCCGTGCGGTGATGGGCACGTCTGACGGGCTGTGGGGGCTTGTGGACGGGGTAAACGACAAAGGGTTGTCGATCTCGCTGACCTTTGGCGGACGTCGTGTGGTGGGCGAAGGGTTCGGCGTGCCGCTCATCCTGCGCTATGTCATGCAGATTTGCGAGACAGCGGAGGAAGCGGCCGAGGTGTTGGCACGCGTGCCGACGCATATGAGTTACAACGTGACGGTGCTGGATAAGAAGCGAAACTATTTTACGGTCATGATGGCGCCGGACCGTCCTGCGATCATCACTAATGCCGCTGTGGCCACCAACCATCAGGAAAACGTCGAATGGATCAGCCACGCGCGCTTTACCGCCACAGTTGAGCGGGAGCGATTTTTGCTCCAGCGGATGCGTTTGCACAATGACCCTGAGGAGAAGTTCATCAACGCTTTTCTACGCCCGCCGCTTTATTCCACCGCTTTTTCGCATGGGTTTGGCACGCTCTATACAGCTGTTTATCGGCCGCGTAAGAAGGAGATGGAGTTGCGCTGGCCGGGTGTGATCTGGCCGCTCTCGCTCAAGGCGTTTGAAGAAGGCGCGCGCGAAGTAACATTACCGGGAGTGACGTGATGGCGGGACCATTGGCATCGTTGAAAGTGGTTGAGTTTTCGGGGCTGGGACCGGCCCCGCTGGCAGGGCAGCTGCTCGCAGATCTTGGCGCGCAGGTCATTACGGTGGACCGCAAAGCGGCGCCTGCTGATCCGACGGATATCAACAGACGCGGTAAGCGCTCCGTCGTGCTTAACCTCAAAACCATGCAAGGGTTGGAGGCAGCGCACCGTCTCATCGCGGCCAGCGATGTGCTGATTGAAGGGTTCCGTCCGGGTGTGATGGAGCGGCTGACGTTGGGGCCTGATGATTGCCCCGATACGCTGATCTATGCGCGCATGACGGGCTGGGGTCAGAAGGGGCTGCTGTCGCAAACAGCAGGTCACGATATCAACTATCTCGCGCTCACAGGCGCGCTGCACGCGATGGGAGATGCGGATCGCGCACCTGTGCCGCCGCTCAATCTGGTGGCAGATTACGGCGGGGGGACGATGTTCCTGTTGCTGGGTATTCTGAGTGCTGCGATCGAACGTGGCGTGTCGGGCAAAGGCCAAGTGGTGGATGCTGCAATGGTGGACGGTGTGCCTGCGATGATGGGGCTGATCCATGCCATGCTGGCGCAGGGCAAATGGAGCGAGACACGCGGTGCAAACCGGCTCGATGGCGGTGCGCCGTTTTATCGGTGCTATACTTGTGCATGTGGCGGCTACCTCTCGGTTGGTGCGTTGGAGCCGCAGTTTCATGCGCTGTTGTTGGAGAAAGCAGAGTTGCCGGTTGATCATCAAGACAGTCAGAATGATGCGTCCACTTGGGAGGCGCGGCGTGCAAGCTACGCCGATGCCTTTGCGCGCAAAACCCGTGATGAATGGGCTTTGATTTTTGAGGGAACGGATGCTTGTGTAGCACCTGTCCTTACATTCTCGGAGGCGCAGTTTCACCCGCATATGGCTGCACGCCAGACGTTTATCGCACCAGATGGCGTGGCCCAAGCTGCCCCCGCACCCCGTTTCAGCAGGACATCGGCCCCGATGCCAAAAGCACCAACAGGGATTGGTGCCGATACCGATGATGTCTTGCAGATGCTTGGGTATGATACGGCCGCGCGACAGGCAATCACCGGGTAAATAGCGCAAAAGCGCAGTTATGTATCTGCCGCAGATAAGAGTGTTACTTACCCGAGGTAAACGCTATATCTTGCGTCATGTCTGATACTGCCGACTTTTCACGCGGCCCTTTAGAGGGGCTTATTATCTGTCCCGTGTGCGATGCGACCTACCAGTTGCAGCGCCCGAAGAATGGCGAACGTGCCGTCTGTGTGCGCTGCCACAAGGTACTGATCGCGCCGCGGTCCGAAGCGGGTATGCAGATTATCGCGGTATCCATCGCGATAGTGGTGCTGATCATCGCGGCAAGTTTGTTTCCCTTTTTGCAGATTTCGGCGGCGGGGCGGAGCAATGCAGTCTCAATCCTTGATGCGGCGCTGTCGTTTACCGAAGGACCGCTGCTGGTACTGGCGCTGCTAACGGCAGGGTTCATTATCTTTGTGCCGCTGCTGCGGATGTTGCTGACACTCTATGTGTTGGTGCCTGTAGTCTTAGACAGACCAGCGGCCAAGCACGCAATCGCCGCGTTCCGCTTCTCCGAGGCACTCAAGCCTTGGTCGATGGCCGAGATTTTCGCGCTAGGGTGTGCCGTGGCGCTGGTAAAAGTGGGGGATCTGGCAACCGTGAGTTTTGGTCCTGCGTTTTGGATGTTTGGTGTCTTGGTGGTGCTGGTCATCGTGCAGGACGGATATATGTGTAAGTGGTCGGTATGGAATTCTCTGGAACACCCCAAAAAACAGTAACGGCCCGTTCGGCCGGTCTGGTGGCGTGTACACGCTGCGCGCGGGCATGGCCGCTGGAAACAGAGGTCTGTGGACGCTGCGGTAAAAAGCTGGTGTCGCGCGATGCGAACAGCCTTCAGCGGGTGTGGGCGCTGTGGGTCGTGGGGCTAATGTGCTATATCCCGGCCAATGTGTACCCGATGCTGCGGACCGAGCAGCTTTTCTCGGTTGATGAAAGTACGATCATCGGGGGGGCGGTCGAGTTGGCCCACCACGGGGCATTCGGCATTGCAGCGATTATTTTGGCTGCATCTGTTGTGATCCCGCTTGGCAAATTCTGGGCAATCGCCTTTCTAGCGCTGAGTGTACGGCAAAAGGGCGGGTATGCCTCTCAACACCGTCTTTTGGTGTACGAGGTCGTAGAGTACATCGGACGCTGGTCCATGATCGATATCTTTGTGGTTGCCATTCTATCGGCGCTGGTGCACCTCCAAGGTTTAGTTTCAATAACGCCAGGGCCTGCTGCGATCTTTTTTGCCCTGTCTGTAATTTTTACAATGTTGTCTGCCCAATCCTTTGATCCGCGTATGATTTGGGATGCAGAGGCTGACATTGACGAGGCATCAGTTAATGGTTGAAACACCGCCCAAGGTTGAGATTTCCAGAACGCGCAAACGTGGCGTCTCCGGTATCGCATTCGTCTGGATAATCCCGCTCCTTGCTCTGGTGGTGGCCCTTGGTGTGGCGTGGCAATCTTATAACGCACGTGGCCCCGTCATCATTGTGACGTTCAAAGACGGTTCGGGAATTGCCGCAGGCGAGACAAAGCTCAAATACCGCGATATTGAGGTAGGCGAGGTCGAGGAGGTCGGGTTTAGTGAAGGTCTGGGCGAGGTGGAGGTGCACATCCGCCTCAGCAAAGGCATTTCCGAGTATGTCGATGCAAGCTCGGTTTTTTGGATTATCGAGCCTGAGGTGACAGCCCAAGGGATCAGCGGCCTGAGCACAGTGTTAAGCGGTGTTTATATCGAGGGCTCATGGGACGAGGAGATTGGCGCGCCGGGGACAAGGTTCCGCGGGTCTGACGTTGCACCGTTGATTAAACCTGGAGAGAGCGGATTGCAGATTGCCTTTCGCACCACGACAAATGGATCACTTACTGACAATGCGCCCATCCTGTTTCGCGGTATTCAGGTTGGCCAAGTCGGGCGTGCGCAGATTGCACGCAGTGGTGCCTTTGCCATCTCAGAAGCGATCATCTACGAAGAACACCGTCATTTGATCAATTCGTCCACGCGGTTTTGGGAAGCGTCCGGCTTCTCGTTCTCTGTTGGCCCAACAGGTGCCGAGATCGATTTCCAGTCGCTTGCAACATTGATCGGTGGCGGGGTTACCTTTGACACGTTTGTGTCTGGCGGGGATGTGGTTCGTGATGGGGAAGTGTTCGAAGTCTATGACGCCAAAGAGACAGCGCGAAGCGCCCTGTTTACTGTTTCCGAAGTTGATCCGCTGCAAGTCAGCGTGATTTTTGATGAAAACGTGTCGGGTCTGACGGTCGGGGCTCCTGTGGAGTTGACCGGCCTGCGGATCGGCTCTGTCGATAGCATGTCGGGGATTGTGGATGTGGATCAGTTCGGGGACAGCCGTGTGCGCCTGAATGTAATCCTGTCGATTCAGCCTTCGCGCCTTGGTCTGCCGGGGGACACAAGCGCTGCATCGGCGCTTGAACTCCTAGAAGAGAGGGTTGCGAATGGCCTGCGCGCACGCCTTGCCTCGGCCAGCCTTCTGACAGGAGGTCTCAAGGTGGAGCTTGTGGAAGTGGAAGATGCGCCTACCGAGAGATTGAGGCAGAGGGGCGCCGATCTGCCAGTGTTGCCAACCACAAAAAGCGAAACATTGGATGCTGCGGCATCGGTTGAGGGTGTGTTTACGCGCATCAACAACCTGCCCATTGAAGAGCTGCTCAATAGCGCGATCAATGTGATGAACTCGGCCGAGACGCTGATGTCGAACGGTGATCTACAAAAAGTACCTGGTGATGTCAGCGCGTTGCTCGGTGATATATCGGATATCGTGACATCGGATGACGTAAAGAATATCCCTGTTGCCCTGAACGCGACCCTGACCCGTGTTGAGGGGCTGGTGGCCGAGCTGGAGCGGCAGCGCATTGCCGAAGTTCTTGGGACCACGCTGACTGCAGCTTCCAAGGCGGCGGATGCGGTTACGTCGTCTGTTGCGGGCGTGCCCGAACTTGTGACCGAAATCCAAACTGTCGCGGCGAAGGCGGCTGAGTTGGAGTTCGATGTGCTGATCGAAGAACTGACCTCGCTGACCTCCTCTGCCGAGGCTTTGGTGAGCAGTCCCGAGACGGCGCAATTGCCCGCGGCCCTTGCCGGTGCGTTGGAGCAACTCAACGCGACCCTCAAGGAATTGCGTGAGGGTGGTGCCGTTCAAAATGTGAACCAAACGCTCGCCTCTGCGCGTAACGCGGCGGACAGCATCGCGGTTTCTGCGCGCGATCTTCCGCAGGTGATCACGCGGCTGAACGGTCTGTTTGCACAGGCGGGACGAACGATTGACGGCTTTGACCAAGGTGAAGAGCTGAGCCGTGCTGCGCAATCTGCGTTGCGCGATATTCAACAAGCTGCGGGTGCGCTGGAGAAGCTGGCGCGCACGATTGAGCGAAATCCTAATTCTCTGCTGCTGGGAAGATAATATGAACCTGATTAAATCCGTTGCTGCCGCTGCCGCGCTGGTGCTTTTGGCCGCCTGTGGCGCGCCCGACAGTATTGTTGTCCAACCGCCTGCGATAACCGAGACTGTGCAGATCAGTTTCAAGTCTGTCGAGGTGAAGGATGTGTCTTTGCCGGCCTATGCTGCCGCAGACGAGATTGTCCAGCAGGCCCCTGATGGCACATTGATCACGTCCAAAGTGCTGTGGGCAGACACACCAGAGCGCGCGATTGGTCTCGAATTGAGCCGGACCCTTGCACGCCTGACGCGCAAACGTATCGCATCAGAGCCTTGGCCATTCGAGGAAAATGCGGCTGCCACGCTTGATGTCCGGTTTGCTGATTTGATTGCTGGAACAGATGGCGTTTACCGCGCAACTGGCCAGTACTTCGTGGGTGTCTATCAAGGCCGCGAACGCTCAGGCCTGTTTGATCTGACGGTAGCATATGATCCCAAAGGGGGGCCCGCGGCCATCGCGCGCGCGCGTGGTCAGCTCATTGTAGATCTGGCAAAATATCTGGCGGCTGAGGGGTTGCGCTAAGGCGCTCCCTTGCACGCGGGGGCTGCGCGCCCTACATCGCTGTCATGGCTCAGGTAAAATCATCATCCAAATCGGACCCGAACTACAAGGTCATCGCAGAAAACCGCCGCGCGCGGTTTGACTATGCGATCGAAGAAGATATCGAGTGTGGCATCATGCTCGAAGGGTCAGAGGTTAAATCCCTGCGTATGGGCGGCTCCAACATCGCTGAGAGCTATGCGGCTGTTGAGGATGGTGAACTGTGGCTCGTGAACAGCTACGTCGCACCTTACAAGCAGGCGAAAACGTTTGGACATGAAGAACGTCGCCGCCGCAAGCTGCTGGTTAGCCGTAAGCAATTAGCCCACATGTGGAACGAGACCCAGCGCAAGGGGCTGACCCTTGTACCGCTGGTGATGTATTTCAATCATCGCGGCATGGCCAAGATCAAAATCGGCATCGCCAAGGGTAAGAAGCTGCACGACAAGCGCGAAGATGCAGCGAAGCGGGATTGGTCACGTCAAAAGTCACGTCTGCTCAAAGACCACGGATAGCGGGGCTTTGCCCCCTTGGCCCAAAGGCCAATTCCCCCAGAGGATTTATAGCCAAATGAGATATAGGTACATGTTGGTGTGATTGTCTTGTTTATCTTGCTCCGATTTGCGGGGGCGGTTAATCAGAAGGAACACCTAAGAGGAAGCTGATATGATTGATGATCCAAAAACACTTGTGTCCACGGAGTGGTTGGCCAAGCACTTGAAGGATCCCGATCTGCGGATACTTGATGCTTCATGGTACCTGCCCGCAGAGAATCGGGACCCCAAGGCCGAATATGACGCAGCGCATGTTCCGGGCGCACGTTTCTTTGACATTGACGAGATTTCCGATGCGCGCTCCGATCTGCCGCATATGGCGCCTCCGATAGAAAAATTCATGTCGCGGATGAGGGCGATGGGTGTCGGGGATGGTCATCAGGTGGTTGTCTATGATGGCGCGGGCATCATGTCGGCGCCGCGTGTGTGGTGGCTGTTCAAACTGATGGGGCAGGAGAATGTTGCCGTTCTTGATGGTGGCATGCCCAAGTGGCTTGTTGAAGAGCGCCCGACCGAGGATATGCCACCAATTGCGCGGGACCGGCACATGACCGTGCGCTTCCAGAACCATCTGGTGCGGGATGTCACGCAAGTGGCCCATGCGTCCAAGTTGGGCAGTCCGCAGATTGTTGATGCACGTTCCGCTGCGCGGTTCCGTGGCGAAGCGCCCGAGCCGCGTGAGGGGCTGCGGGCGGGGCATATTCCCAAGTCGCGCAATGTGCCGTTTGGAACGCTATTGAACGATGATCAGACAATGAAGAGCGCTGAGGAGACGCGCGCTGTGTTTGAGGCAGCAGGCGTTGATCTGGCAGAGCCGATTGTTACTACCTGTGGCTCTGGCGTCACCGCTGCCGTTCTGGCGTTGGCGTTGGAGCGGATGGGCCACGGCGAGTGGGCCCTTTATGATGGATCATGGGCGGAATGGGGGATGTTCCCCACCGTCCCAGTCGCAACTGGAGAAGCGTAATGTTCGAGACCCTTAAGCCACAACCTGCGGATAAAATTCTGGCCTTGGTTCAGATGCACCGTGACGATCCACGTGAGACGAAGATCGACCTTGGCGTTGGTGTCTATAAGGATGCTACCGGCCTGACCCCGATTATGCGCGCTGTTAAATCGGCGGAGCATCAGCTTTGGGAGATGCAGAATAGCAAGGTTTATACCGGCCTTGCGGGTGATCCTGCGTTTGGCGATGCGATGGTTGATCTGGTGTTGGGCGATGCTGTGCCGCGGGGCAATGTCGCGGCGGCGGCCACACCCGGCGGGACTGGTGCGGTGCGTCAGGCGTTCGAGTTGATCCAGATGGCGCGCCCTGGGGCACGTGTGTTTGTTTCCAATCCAACATGGCCAAACCATTTGTCGATGCTGGCCTATCTCGGGATGGAAATGGTCCCTTACCGTTACTTCGATGATGAGACGCGCGGCGTTGATTTTGATGGGCTGATCGCTGATCTCAAGACCGCGAAAAAGGGCGATGTCGTTCTGCTACATGGATGTTGTCACAATCCTACAGGCGCTAACCTCAACAGTGCTGAATGGGATGCGGTGGTCGAGGTTTTGCTAGCCACGGGTGCCACGCCGATGATCGATATTGCCTATCAGGGCTTTGGGGATGGCCTTGAAGAAGACGCGGCAGCCACGCGCAAGGTGGTGGCCGCGGTTCCAGAGTGCATCATCGCGGCGAGTTGCTCGAAGAACTTTGGCATCTACCGTGAGCGAACGGGTCTGCTGATGGTGATCAGTGCGGATGGTGGGGCACAGGCGTTAAACCAAGGAACGTTGGCATATTTGAACCGCCAGAACTTTAGCTTCCCGCCCGATCACGGTGCGCGCTTGGTTACGATGATCCTGACAGATGATGCTTTGCGTGCTGACTGGCAGGCAGAGCTTGAAGATGTGCGCCAATCCATGCTTGGCCTGCGCAGCCAGCTTGCAGGCGAGCTACAGCGCTTGTCTGGCTCTGACCGCTTTGGCTTTCTCGCGCAGCATCGTGGCATGTTCTCTCGCCTTGGGACGACGCCGGAGAAGGTGGAAAAGCTGCGGGTTGAGCATGGGATCTATATGGTTGGTGACAGCCGCATGAACATCGCGGGCCTCAATGCCCAAACTGTTCCGATCCTTGCCAAGGCAATCATCGACGCTGGTATCTAACGCGACTTCTTGATTGCGACAGTAAAAAGCCCCGCATCACCTGATGCGGGGCTTTTTCTATCTTGTCTATGTGCGGGTCTCAGGGGGAAGAACGAGAGCCGCGCATTTCCTTAACCGCGTGTGAACTCGGGATAAGCTTCCATACCTAACTCTGCTGTATCGAGACCTTGGATCTCGGCCTCTGCGCTGACGCGGATGCCCATGGTCGCTTTGAGGATGAACCACACGGCGCCTGAGACAACGAAAGTGAAGACGCCGACAACAAGGATCGAATAGAGCTGCGTTCCGAGGCTCGCTTCAGGGTTGGTCAGAACCACTGCGATGGTGCCCCAGATGCCCGCGAACAAGTGCACAGGGATTGCACCAACCACATCATCGATCTTGAACTTGTCGAGAAGCGGTACCGCGAAGACCACGATTAGACCGCCGACGCCACCGATCAGTGTTGCCATCCCCAGGCTAGGGGTAAGCGGCTCGGCCGTGATGGAGACGAGACCCGCCAATGCACCGTTCAGGATCATCGTGAGATCAGGCTTTTTGTACAGCAGCTGTGTCGCGATCAAGGCAACCACGACACCGCCAGCGGCAGCAGCATTTGTGTTTGCAAAGATGCGGCTGACGTCAGCGATATCACCAACAGACCCCATGGCCAGCTGTGAGCCACCGTTAAAGCCGAACCAACCCAACCACAGGATAAACATCCCAAGTGTCGCAAGTGCGAGGTTCGAGCCCGGCATCGGATTTACACGGCCATCTTTGTATTTGCCAAGGCGTGGCCCTAGGATCAACGCGCCGGCTAGAGCAGCCCAGCCACCGACGGAGTGCACAACGGTAGAGCCAGCGAAGTCGAGGAAGCCCATCTCGTCAAGGAAGCCACCTCCCCATTTCCAGGAAGCCTGCAATGGATAAATAATGCCTGTTAGGATCACAACGAAGATCAGGAAGGGCCAAAGCTTGATCCGCTCGGCCAAAGCGCCAGACACGATCGAGGCCGTTGCCGCACAGAACATTAGCTGGAAGAAGAAGTCGGAGCCTGTAGATGCGTATTCGCCGTCATCTGCGGCCGCCAAGGTCACGCCGACTGCTTCGAGCACGCCAACACCAAAGACGCCCGACAGGACACCTTCTACAGACCATGTGCCTAGTGGATACATGAGGTTATAACCGAATGCCCAATAGGCGATTGCTGCAAGAGAAAAGAGAGATACGTTTTTGGTCATCTGCATGGTTACGTTTTTGGACCTAACCAAACCGCCTTCGAGCATGGCAAAACCTGCGGCCATGAAGAAAACCAGGAAACCGCCGACCAGGAACAGCAGTGTGTTCATGATCCAGACCATTTCGGCAGTCACCGCTGCAGCTTCCGCGTCTTGAGCCAATGCGAGCGTCGGCAGCAGAGTTGCGGCAATGCTGCCTGGAATGAGATATTTCTTATTCATCAGTGTCATCCTTGGATTAAATAGCGTCTTCGCCGGTTTCGCCTGTGCGCACGCGCACGGCTTGTTCGACGTCGAGGACAAAGATTTTGCCGTCGCCGATTTTGCCGGTCTGGGCTGTTTTCGTAATCACTTCGACCAACTGTTCGGCAACGCTGTCGGCAACCACCAGTTCCAGCTTCACCTTTGGTACAAAGTTCACGACATACTCAGCGCCGCGGTAAATTTCTGTATGGCCTGACTGAGCGCCAAAGCCTTTGATTTCCGTAACCATCAGACCGCGCACGCCCGCTTCGGTCAGCGCTTCGCGAACCTCTTCGAGCTTGAACGGTTTGATCGTGGCAATGATGAGTTTCACCTGATTGTCCCTCCTAAAGCGCAGGCATGCCTGCATGATGTGTCTTGAGCAAAGAGGTGTGATGGCGTTGGACGGAAGGGGTCGCATACGAATATGGCCGCTTTGCCAAGCCCCTATGCCTGATTTGTAGGCAGATCATACTTTTTGCATAAAAATTAAGCATAAATATGAGAGAATGGAGGGGATCAAACGCTAAACAATCGGGCATAAGAGGTTTAAGGTGCAGAAAATAGTAGGCGAGCAGGCCCAGAATAATGAGTGATTCACCCAAGCGTAAACGCCCCTTGGTGGCGGAAAACCGGTATCGCAAGAGTGCAAAACCGGCAGCAAAAAAGCAGACCGCAAAACCTAAGCCGAAACCAAAGGCAAAGCGCGCGCGCAAAGCTGCGCGGCCCCGTCGCGGTGGAATCCTCGGTTTTCTGAGTGCGATCGTGCGATCGTTCTTCCGCCTCATTTGGGTGATCATGTCACGTTCGGTTTTGGTGGGATGTGCCGTACTCGCCCTATTCGTCGGTTACTTTTATACGACGCTCCCGCTTGTCGATGACTTGCTTGATGGTCGTGCAAATGGCTCGGTCACGATGTTGGATTACAAAGGCGATGTCTTTGCATGGCGAGGGGACCAGTTTGGCGGCGCGATCCATGCAAGCAGCGTCTCACCCCACCTTAAAAACGCGGTTATCGCGACTGAGGACAAGCGTTTCTACAAACACTTTGGCCTCAGCCCCCGCGGGATCGCATCCGCCGTGCGCATCAACCTGAGCGAGGGGCGCGGTCCCTTGTCTGGCCATGGCGGATCTACGATCACTCAGCAAACGGCAAAGCTGTTGTGTTTGGGAGAGCCGTTTGACCCCAGCGCAGGTCAGACCGAAGCGGAGTATGAGCGCGAATGCCGTCGCGGCTCGATCAAGCGCAAGGCCAAGGAAGCCATTTATGCGTTGGCGATGGAGGCTAAGTATTCCAAGGACGATATTCTGTCGATCTACCTGAACCGCGCGTATATGGGCGGTGGTGCTTATGGCGCCGAAGCTGCCGCGCAGCGGTTCTTTGGTAAGTCGGCATCCGAAGTAAATCCGGCAGAGGCTGCGACGATTGCGGGGCTGCTCACCGCGCCCAGCACCTTGTCGCCCACCTCAAACCTTGAGCGTTCGCGCAATCGTGCGGCTACGGTGCTGCGCCTGATGAACGAGCAGGGGTATCTGACAGACGAGCAGGTCGCGGATGCCATGGCCAACCCCGCGACGCTTTCCGAGGCGGCAGAGGCGCGTGCAGGTGGTTATTTTGCGGATTGGGTCATGTCCACGGGGCCGGAGTTTTTCACACGCAAGACGACTGAGGATGTGATCATCCGCACGACTTTGGACCAGCGTATGCAGACAGCTGCCGTAGAGGGCCTGAATTGGGTTTTCGAAAACAAAGTGCGCGCAGGTTCCGAAGCGCAGGCCGCGATTGTGGTGATGAGTGCTGATGGTGCAGTGCGGGCCATGGTCGGTGGGCGTAAAACCAAAGTTTCGGGCGCGTTTAATCGTGCGACCCAAGCGCTCCGGCAGACGGGATCAGCGTTTAAGCCGTTCGTATATGCCGCCGCCCTCGACCTTGGCTATTCGCCCAATGATCTGGTGGATGACAGCTCCTATTGTGTCTATACAGCAGGCTCCGGTGAATGGTGTCCGCGCAACTATACCAACCGGTTTTCCGGCCAGACGACGATGACAAATGCGTTGGCGCAATCGCTCAATATTCCAGCGGTAAAGATATCTGAATCTGTGGGCCGCGAGACGGTGAGTGCCGTCGCTTCCCAGTTTGGAATCAAGAATGATCTGGCCGCTGGTCCTGCTCTGGCACTTGGCGCATCAGAAAGCACGCTCATCGAGATGACAGGTGCCTTTGCGGGCATTCTCAATGGTGGCTCGTCGGTCACACCTTACGGATTGATTGATCTGCGTTTGCGCGGGGACGCAGAGCCGCTGATGGGAACCGGAGGCGGCATCGGGGAGCGGGTTATCCAAGAAAGCGCTGCGGGCCAACTTATCTACATGATGGAAAAGGTTGTGTCGGAGGGGACAGGTCAGCGTGCGCAGTTTGACGGGCGACAGTTGGCCGGTAAAACCGGAACAACCTCTGCGGCCAAGGATGCGTGGTTCATCGGATTTTCTGCGGATTATGTCGCGGGTGTCTGGATGGGGTATGACGACAACACGCCGCTCGAAGGAGTGACGGGCGGTGGTTTGCCGACTGAGATTTGGCGCGAAGTGATGCAACGTGTGCATGAAGGTGTGCCTGTAAATGCGTTGCCGATGGTCTTGCCCGCTCCTGCGCGGGTGATCTTTGAAGGGGATGTAAACGCGGTTGCTCCAATTTCAGAGGCACCCACGTCTGCGCGTCCGGCCAACATCATCGATCAGGTCTTGCAGGACATCTTTGGCGGCGGCGGCAATGGAAGTTCGTCCTCTGACCCGACAAGTGGGGACCGTTGAAAACCTTACTTGAACATGTGTTGTTAAGGATAAGAGTGAAAGCAGGCGCAATTGTGTTTGACGCGGTTGTCCACAAATCAGCGATTGCACATAATTCCAAGACGAACGGCAACCTTGCCGATCTGGAATCGGTCTACCGGATGATCACCTCGCCTGTTTTGATGACGGCGTTTGGTTTACAGTGGACTCCGATTTTCTTTGCAGGAATTTTTGTCTTCCACGTTTAGCTTGGTTATCTTGCGTTGATCGGTGGCGCGATATTGGTCGTGATTGCTATTGCGAACCAATACCTGTCGCGCAGCGCGCAGGGACGGGCGGCCGTCGCGGGTCAGCAAGCCGCGGGTATGGCTGACCAGATCCGTACCGAAGTAGAGATGATCCAAGCAATGGGGATATGTGATGCGACCTTCATCCGCTGGCAAAAAGCACGTAGTCAGGCGCTTTGCGGTCAGGGGCGTGCCGCAGATGTGGGTGGTACATTCACGTCGATGACCAAGACGATCCACCTGTTTTTGCGGTCTGCCATGCTTTGCTTGGGGACCAATCTGGTGTTGCAGAACGAGTTGACACCGGCGGCGATGATTGCAGGATCGATCTTGCTGGGCCGTGCACTGGCGCCTGTTGAGATGGGTCTGAGCCAATGGCCGATCGTACAGCGCGGTATGGCGAGATAGAGCAATATTGCGGAATTGTTGGGTGTGGTACAACCAGAAGGCCAGCGCATAGAGCTTCCAAAACCCCGTGCGCAGTTGGCTGCGAAAACCTCACTGTTGTGCCATCAGGCGAAAAGGAGGCATCGCTCAAGTCGATCTCGTTCAAAGTTGAACCGGGTCAGGCTGTTGGCGTCCTGCGGGTGGGTCCGTGCGGCTCGATAGCGCAGCGATTAAGCACTACGGCTCCGAAGTGTTAGGTGGCCATATCGGTTAACTACCGCAACGTGTTTCGCTGTTTGACGGAATTATCGCCCAGAACATCGCGCGGCTAGCGGACGCCCTGGATGATGGAAAAGTTGTTGCTGCCGCGAAAATGGCAGCAGCACACGAGATGATCCTCGAGCTGCCAGACGGTTATGTCCAACATTGCGGGGGCGATCGTAGCATCAGGCCGGATCGAGGTCGAACGAAACCGACAGGTTGTTCACCATGACAACGGCAGCACGATTTCTGCAATTCATGTCGATGAGGGTGCTTTTGTCAAAGCAAGCGATCTTTAGTTGCAGCTTGATCCCTAGCAGGCACGCACCGAGCTAACGCTGATCGAGGGGCAACCGTTTGAACGCATGGCCAGGCGCGGCCGTCACGAGGCACAGCGCGATGTGGCGGCACTATAGGATTCCCGCAAGAGCTTGTTGTGACGGGGCACATAAATCCAGACGCACAAGAGTTAATGGACGATCAGAGCGATCTGTTTCTCGCCCGCCGTGACAGCGTCGCGCGCGAGATCGAGCAGTTGGGCAAACAACGCAATCAGATCGAAGATCAGATTGAAGGTCTAGGTGCTCAAGAGAAGGCGCTCGGGACCCAGTTGGGGCTGATAGAACAGCAGCACGTAAGCCAGCAGCAACTGTTAGATCAGGGGCTGGCGCAGGTATTTACCGTACTCGGTTTGCAACGTGAGAAGGCGAGACTTTCGAGCGAGATTGGCCAGCTTGTTGCATCGCGCGCGCAAGTGGAAGGGGGGATCACAGAGCTTGAGATTGTCGGGCTCAAGCTTGGAACTTCGGGCCGTGAAGAAGCCATCACACAGCTGCGTGAAATCCGCTATCACGTGCTATCACTGGTGGAGCAGCGCCGCGCCCTATTGGCCACCTTGATATCCGTGCGGTTGAGCCTTTGATGTTCTTGGTGCCACAAGACCGTTCATTGGTCATCGCTGCTCAAGTGAATCCGACAGATGTTGATAAGATATCCGTTGGACAGGAGGTAAATCTGCGTCTGTCGTCATTGGATCAGCGTACCACGCCCGAACTTAAGGGGTTGGTTATGCTGATCTTGGCAGATGCGCTGGATGATGAAGCGACGGGAGGGAGCTATTTCCGTGCCGAAATGATGTTATCGCCCGAGGAGATCGAGCGCCTACCAGAAGGCGTCCAGCTCCTTCCTAGGATGCCAGTGGATGCCTTCAATACGACGGGTGATCGCTCGCCGCTAACCTATCTGCGTAAGCCGGTGACGGATTATTTTGTGAAGTCTTGGCGCGAAAGCTGACAGAGGGTCTTTCGTGCGGGAGCCAAGAGCGCTAGCGTCGGGCAAACTTAACCGATCAAAGGATGTATCCAAATGAGCATTGCACAACGCCTGACTGACCAAGGTATCGCCCTTCCTGACGCCTCCGCCCCTGCGGCGAACTACGTCCCATTTGTTCAAGTGGGCAGCACGCTTTATGTTTCGGGTCAAGTTTCGCGTAATGATGATGGTCTGATTACCGGTATTTTGGGTGAGAATATGAGTGTGGAAGATGGCGCTGCTGCGGCAAAAACTTGCGCGCTTCAGTTACTCGGGCAGGTCCGTGAGGCTTGCGGCGGTGACATTGACCGCCTTGTGCGCGTGGTCAAGCTGACCGGATTTGTGAACTCCACCAAGGATTTTACAGACCAGCCAAAAGTGATCAATGGCTGCTCTGATTTTCTGGTCGAGGCGCTGGGCGATGCGGGACGTCATGCACGCTCTGCCGTGTCTGCGGGTGCTCTGCCCTTTGGTGTTGCTGTTGAAATCGAAGGCATTTTCGAAATCGCATGACGCAACCTCTATTGGCGCGCAGCTTTGCGACCACGCCTTTTGCGCACCGTGCTTTGCATAATGTCGCCGACGGTCGGCCTGAAAATTCCCGCGCGGCTATCCGCGCGGCGATTGCGGAAGGTTATGGGATAGAGATTGATGTACAGCTCAGCGGCGATGGCGCTGCGATGGTATTCCACGACTATCATCTGGAACGTCTGACCGATGCGCAGGGAGCGGTGCAATTGTTCAATGCGGACACTCTTAAGTCTACTGCGTTGCGTGGTGGGAATGAGGGTATTCCCGATTTGACGGAAGTTCTGAGCATTGTCGCGGGGCAGGTTCCGCTGCTGATTGAGCTAAAGGATCAGGATGGGGCGATGGGCCCGAATGTCGGTGTGCTTGAGCGGGCAACGGCACAAGCGCTTGCAGGGTACGCAGGAGATGTGGCCGTAATGTCGTTCAATCCGCATGCAGTGGCGGCGCTGCAGGTGCTGGCCCCTGATGTGCCACGCGGGCTGACGACTTCGGCTTACCGCCCTAGTGAATGGCCGCTGTCTGAGGCGACCTGTAAGCAGTTACGGGACATTCCTGATTACGACCGGGTCGGCGCATCATTCATTAGCCATGAAGTAGATGATTTGGATCGTGCGCGTGTGGCTGAGATTAAAAAATCAGGCGCTGTAGTGAATTGCTGGACTGTGCGCAATGCCGCGCAAGAGGCTCAAGCACGGCTGGTTGCCGACACGATTACATTTGACGGCTATCTCGCGTGTCTGAACGCTTGAACATCGCAGCTTGCGTGCCACCTTAAGCACCTCAAGCCCCGAACAAGGATATCGAGATGAGCGCGCAAGAGGTCGAGATCAGGATCATAGGATCGCTCTCAGAGATTGATGCCGCAGATTGGGATGCTTGTGCGTGCCCCGAAGCGGTGGATGGCGCGCGGCCCAACGATCCGTTCACGACTCACCGTTTCCTCAAAGCCTTGGAAGATAGTGGAAGCGTAGGCCCGGGCACCGGCTGGCAGCCGCAATACCTCACCGCGCGCATTGAGGGGCAGATTATCGGTGTCGCCCCGCTTTATGCCAAATCCCACAGTCAGGGTGAGTATATTTTTGATCATGCGTGGGCCAATGCCTATGAGCGGGCAGGTGGGCGTTATTACCCCAAACTTCAGATTGCAGTGCCGCATACACCGGCAACGGGCCGCAGGTTTTTGACGCGTGAGGGATTTGAGGAAGCAGGCTTCGACGCGCTGGTCCAAGGGGCTGTGCAACTGACCGAGAACAATAACCTTAGCTCACTCAACGTGACCTTCTGCACAGGGGAGGAAGCGCAGCGGGCCGAAGCGTTGGGTCTCATGCCCCGAAAAAGCCAGCAGTTCCACTGGCGCAATCAGGGCTATGCTGATTCCGACGATTTCCTTGCCAGCCTTAGCTCGCGAAAGCGCAAGAACATGCGCAAGGAGCGCGCCGTGGCGCAGAGCTTTGGTGGCACCATCCATACCTTTACGGGCGATGAGATACTGCCCGAGCATTGGGAAGCGTTCTGGATATTCTATCAGGATACGGGCATGCGCAAATGGGGTACACCTTATCTGACGCGCGCATTCTTTGACATTGCTCAAGAGGTATTGCGCGATGATATGGCGCTGGTTTTGGCCGAGCGTGACGGGCGCTGGGTGGCTGGCGCGTTGAACTTTATTGGGGCTGATGCGTTATATGGTAGGTATTGGGGATGCACCGAGCATCACTCCTGCCTTCACTTTGAGATATGCTATTACCAAGCGATTGATATCGCGATTGCAATGGGCCTTGGTACGGTAGAGGCAGGCGCACAGGGGGAGCATAAGCTGGCGCGGGGGTATTTGCCGACGCCGACGTGGTCGCTCCACTGGATGCGCGATGCGGGATTTGCCCGCGCTGTGGGCGATTATCTGGAGGCAGAGCGCGCAGCAGTGGATGAAGAGATCGAGATACTGACGGACTATGGCCCCTTTAGAAAGACAGAAATAGAGGAACAGGAATGACCGAAAAACTGAGCGAAGAGACGCGCGGCCCGCTACTGGATCCGCTGCTGAGCAATGGTTGGAAAATGGCGGACGG
>CBDTVN010000043.1:0-22226 GCA_965364195.1 uncultured Sulfitobacter sp.
ATCCAAGTAGACCGAGATGCGCCACTGTCCGACGTAAAAGTCAGTGCGCGTGGCGGCATATTTGCCGAATCTTGTACCGTATCTGAACCGCCGACAGTTCCAACTGTTTTGGACTGCGTATCAATTCTGTCCTTTTCGGTCGATTTTGATGCATCATTTGTCATCAGCTTGATCCTTTGGTGCATTTTTCTGTAGCTCTGTTTGTTGAGCTGCCTTCGTGTTCAATTGATCTAATGCAACTGCAACAGAAGAGTCCAAGGATGCATTAAATTCGGCATAGGCCGACAGTCGATCTTTGGCATCGGCATCTGCTGGCAGGCTACCGATGGTTTGAGCAATCTCGTCTCTGGTGGCTTGAATGCGCTCTTGTATGCTCAGCAGCATGGTCGCGTAGGGATTTTGTGCCAATTGGAAGAAGTCCTGTCGCTCACCCGGCTTTGACATGCGTTTCACCAGCCCCCGTTCTTCAAGAGTGCGAATGCTGGTGCTGGCCCGACTGACGTGCAGACACGTGGCCAGATCACCGAAATATACCATGTCACCGTCAAAGTTCAGCATACCAAAGACCCGACCTGCGATCCGCGGCAACTGCCCATTCTGGGTACCTGTTAGCGTCAGAGTTGTCTCTACAATCACCCTCAGTATTCTTTTGGAGCTGTTTACGGGCTTGGACATCCGCCTTGTGCATCTCACGGATTGGAGCTGTCCGCTGCTCCGCGCTGATCTTTAGACCCTTGGAGAGCAGCAAGGCATCAGTAGCTTGCCCGTACCACACAACCAACCTAGCGTCGTTGTCTTCAAGCCCTTCGGTCATTTCGTTGAGATTCTCATAGGCTGCGGTATCGCCAGCATTGTCGTGAAACTGCTCCATCCACTTGCGATAATGATCGCCACTCAGCGCGACCAATAGCCTCTGACTAGACGTATTGACCCTTTTCGTAGCTGCACCCAGATGGCCTCATTCTCGCCGTGCATCAAAGTGAATAACCGCTTGGCCTCAACAGGGTCTCTGGTGTTCAGGCTTTTCTTTGTGTTTTCCCTTCCAAAGGCCTCAACTACGTCGGAAGGCACACGCACACGGTATTGATAAATTCCGCTCTTGTTCTTCTGGGGTTTAGCCATCCGCATTCCTGCGTGTACCACCAAGAGCATCTCAACTCACTGATTACGCAAAAATTATTGATCTTTAAAGATATAAATTGGTGCGGTCGGAGAGACTCGAACTCTCACGGGTGTTACCCCACAGCGACCTCAACGCTGCGCGTCTACCATTCCGCCACGACCGCACGCCATGGATGGTGGGGACGCAATAGCGCGGGCGGCGTGATACCTCAAGGGGCAATTTTGAACAAAACAACATGAGTTCGTACATACTTGTAGGGCACCGTGTTTTCGAGACGGAGAGAGAAATCCGATCCGCTTCTTGTATCCGACGAGGATCGGACAGATGTTAGACATCAATCATATGTTTAGGACCTAACATGCCCGAAACCAAGAACCAGCAAGAACCAATCCAGATCGACATCGTTTCAGACGTAATGTGCCCGTGGTGCATCGTAGGGTATCGTCAATTAGAGCAAGCGCTGAGTGCTACCGGAACTGGCGCTTATATCCGCTGGCATCCGTTCGAGCTTAACCCGGCGATGTCGGCCGACGGGCAAAACCTGCGGGAACATTTGCACGAAAAATATGGAGCCTCTCCTGAGCAGAGCGCACAAAATCGGGCGCACCTACAAGGTATCGGAAATGACCTTGGGATTGATTTTCAATTCGGTGACGATAGCAGAATCGTGAACACATTTGCAGCGCATCAACTTTTGGACTGGGCGCAAACGCATGACCTGCAACATCCCTTAAAGATGGCACTTTTTGAGGCACATTTTACGCAAGGCCGCGATGTCTCGGACAATGATGTTTTGGCCGATATTGCAGCAAGCGTGGGATTGGACCGCGTCGCAGCACAAGAGGTACTGAAAAGCGGTAGCCACGCGAGCGAAACGCGCGCACGGCAGCAGTTTTGGACGGAACGCGGAATATCAGGCGTCCCCGCAGTGGTGTTTGAAGGAAAGTATCTTTTGACCGGCGCTCAAGGGGAGCAGACATATGCGCAAATGCTGCAAAAAGTACTGGCAGAGCGCAATGAGACGGTAGGGGCTTAAGGCCCCTTCCCCCTTTGTGCAGTCAACAGTAGAATACAGTTATGGTTGAATGGATTACCTCCCCCGGGCTCACCGGCTTTCGCGAAGCGGAAGCATGGATGGAGGCACGCGTGGCTGCAATTTTGGCAGGTCAGGCGCAGGAATGTATCTGGCTTGTGGAGCACCCCCCCCTTTATACGGCGGGGACATCGGCGAAAAGTGCCGACCTTACGGACCCCGACCGATTTGACGTGTTCACCACAAAACGCGGCGGGCAATACACCTATCATGGGCCTGGACAAAGGGTGGCTTATGTAATGCTCGACGTCGGCGCGCGCGGCCGCGATGTACGCCGCTTTGTCCAAGAGCTTGAGAACTGGGTCATCGCCACACTCGCCCAGTTTAATGTGGCTGGTGAAATCCGCGAAGGGCGTGTGGGCGTGTGGGTCAGTCGCCCGGAGAAGGCTATGAGCATCACGGGGCAACCTGCCGAAGACAAGATCGCAGCCATCGGTATCCGGCTGCGCAAATGGATCAGCTTTCATGGCCTCTCCATTAATGTGGAGCCTGACCTGTCTCACTTCGATGGCATCGTTCCCTGCGGCATTACAGATTTTGGCGTCACAAGCCTTGTTGATTTGGGCCTGCCCGTCGCGATGGACGACGTCGATCTGGCCCTGCGCAGGAGCTTTGCCGAAGTTTTTGGGCAGCTGCCGAACCTGTCAGAGCCATAAACTGGCGCAGTCAGGCCGCGGGGCGTTTGCGCGCCGTCCTAAGCTGGAACTCCCCTACAAGCTCAAGCGGCTTCGCCGCCCGCAAAGACTTATCACAAAAGCTGTGCACATTGGGGTCCGCTTTCGCACGGGCGTGATCCGCTTCTAAGAGAGATGTGGACTGCATCACGATGATCGGCTGAGCATCTGGATCAATTTGCAAGTTCGCATAATGCTCAAGAAACTCGAACCCTCCCATACCTGGCATATTGATATCGAGGAAAATCAGTTCTGGTAGCGGGCGCCCGTCTTCTAGGTCGGATTTGAGCAGGTCTAGTGCTGCTTGACCATCGGTAGCCACATCACTCATTTTCGCGCGCCCCGACCGCTCAATCACTCGGCGATGCATCATGTTCGTAACCGAGTCGTCGTCGATCAGCAAAACTCGATTTACTGGCTCAATCATGTCACCCATCACTTTCCACACCCTCACGCTTTGGAAATCGTACATTAAACGCGGCCCCTTCCCCGCGGGTACCGTCAACTGTAATATCGACACCACGCCTCAGCAGCATGCGCCGCGCACAATAACTGGAAATACCGCTGCCAGCAGGCTCTTTGTGCGCACGGCCGAAGAGGCCAACTGCTCCGCGACGGAACAGTTTGTATAATCATTGGAGTATGTTGTGTGGTTAAACACATATACAAACCCCGGCGTGAGGCTGACGACGCGGTCCACAGTCGGCATAGGCCGCTCTACCTTCGCCAAAACGGGTGCTTCGCCCTCGAACGCAGGGGTATCCACAGCAGTCAGGTCTGATGATGGTTCAGGAAAGGTCACAATAATCGCACCCTACATTGGGCTGCGGATCACCTTCGGTAAGAAAGCTTGCGGTATTGTTAATGTCGGCACACTCAGCACAGCGCTTCTCGATCAAATACAACCTAATATTCCCGAATAGCCAAGGCCGTGCCTGTTTGAGGGTGATATTAAGCAAATGATGTAAAATACTTGGCGCTGCGACCATCGCGCCCATTGCTCTGTGGCGCACTTGGTTTTAGAAGAAAGCCAAGTCCGCAGTGCGTTTTGCCAACAGGCGTATCTGCATTTCAATACAAGCCAAGGAGGCACCGCATGGCAGACGCAGCCATTAACGGGCACGACCATGAAGACGAGCGCGGGTTTTTCACCCGCTGGTTCATGTCCACAAACCACAAAGACATCGGTATTCTTTATCTGATCGTCTCCGCATTTGTCGGATTCATCTCTGTCGCATTCACGATCTATATGCGTCTCGAACTGATGAACCCCGGCGTCCAATACATGTGTATGGAAGGCGCGCGTTTCATTGCTGATTCCACTGCAACCTGTACGCCTAACGGGCACCTTTGGAATGTTCTGATCACCGGTCATGGCATTCTTATGATGTTCTTTGTCGTCATTCCGGCGCTCTTCGGCGGTTTCGGCAACTACTTTATGCCGCTCCAAATCGGTGCGCCTGACATGGCGTTCCCACGGATGAACAACCTGTCGTTCTGGCTCTATGTCGCCGGTACATCGCTCGCGATCTGTTCCGTATTGCTTCCAGGCGGTAACGGTCAGGCTGGTTCTGGTGTGGGTTGGGTCTTGTATCCTCCGCTGTCCGTCAAAGAGGGCGGCATGTCGATGGACTTTGCAATCTTTGCTGTCCACGTCTCCGGTGCATCCTCGATCCTTGGTGCGATCAACATGATTACGACCTTCCTGAACATGCGTGCCCCCGGCATGACGTTGTTCAAGGTGCCACTCTTTGCATGGTCGATCTTTGTAACCTCCTGGCTCATCCTTCTGTCCCTGCCCGTTCTGGCCGGTGCAATCACGATGCTGCTGATGGACCGTAACTTTGGCTTTGCCTTCTTCGATCCAGCAGGCGGTGGTGATCCGGTCTTGTACCAACACATCCTTTGGTTCTTCGGTCACCCTGAAGTGTACATTATCATCCTTCCAGGCTTCGGCATTATCTCTCACGTGATTGCGACATTCGCCCGCAAGCCTGTGTTTGGTTACCTGCCCATGGTCTGGGCGATCATTGCGATCGGTGCACTTGGCTTTGTTGTGTGGGCACACCACATGTACACCGTCGGTATGTCGTTGGATCAGCAAGCCTACTTCATGTTGGCCACCATGGTCATTGCGGTGCCGACAGGCGTCAAAGTGTTCTCGTGGATTGCTACAATGTGGGGCGGCTCGGTCTCGTTTGAGACGCCAATGCTCTGGGCCTTCGGCTTCCTGTTCCTCTTCACCGTTGGTGGTGTAACAGGCATCGTGCTCAGCCAAGCAGCTGTGGACCGCTACTACCATGACACCTACTATGTAGTTGCTCACTTCCACTACGTAATGTCGCTCGGTGCTGTGTTTACGATCTTTGCAGGTATCTACTTTTATCTGCCTAAGATGTCGGGCCGCATGTACCCTGAGTGGGCTGGTAAGCTGCACTTCTGGACGATGTTTATCGGTGCAAACCTGACCTTCTTCCCACAGCACTTCTTGGGTCGTCAGGGTATGCCACGTCGCTACATCGACTACCCGGATGCATTTGCATACTGGAACTGGTGGTCAAGCATGGGTGCATTCCTGTCCTTCGGTTCGTTCATCTTCTTCTTCGGCATCATTGCTTGGACATTGACCCGCGGTGCGCGCGTCACGGCCAACAACCCGTGGAACGAGTACGCGGATACGCTGGAATGGACACTGCCGTCCCCGCCGCCCGAGCACACGTTCGAGCAGCTGCCAGTGCAGTCGGATTGGGATAAATCCCACGGCCACTAAGAGGCTGATCATATAAACAGTACGGGGGCTCCAACGGCGGTTGGGGCCCTTTTTTCTTGCGCAAAGCACAACAATGATCTGACCAATTTGACTACGGAAATTTCCAAAATCGGAATTCTGTACAGGTCTGATAATACTATTCCGAAACTCCCTCACCTTTTGTCGCATTGATCGACGCTTAAACTACGCTAGAACTCAATCATGCCCTACAAGTGGACCACACCCCCTCACAGCACGCCGCAAATCATGCGGCTCTGGCCGCACAACTCCTTGCCTGCACGGGGCATGGCGGCCTTTGTTCTGTCGACATTCACGCTGATCTCGATCCCGGCCCTGCCCTTGCTTGGCTCCCCAATCCTTTGGGGGATACTGCCATTTACGCTTGCGGCGGTCTGGGGGATCTATTGGGCGCTACAACGCAATTACAGAGCGCGGCAGATCAATGAAGAGCTGGTGCTGGGGGAGACCACGGCACAACTCATCCGCACCAACCCAAAAGGGGATGTGCAGGAATGGGATTGTGACCGTTACTGGACCCAAGTCACAAAATATGAAGATGAGGGACCCGTGCCCCATTATGTCACACTGCGCGGCAAAGGCCGCGAAGTGGAGATCGGCGCATTTCTAAGTGAGGAAGAGCGGATCGAGCTGTACGATGATCTACAGCGTGCTTTACGCCGATGATCATCGCTGACCAAATTAGTTAGACAAACGGTCCTTGATCTGTGGACCGACGCGCCCGAAATCCATCTGGCCTGCGTATTTGGCCTTAAGAATGCCCATCACCTTGCCCATATCGCGGATCGAGCTTGCGCCAGTTTCCGCTACAGCTGCATCTACTGCGGCTTTGGTCTCGGCCTCGTCAAGCTGACGCGGCAGGAACTCTTCAATCACCAAAATCTCGTTACGCTCCCGCTCTGAGAGGTCGAGGCGGCCGCCCTCTTCATAGGCGCGCGCGGATTCCATCCGCTGCTTGGCCATTTTGCCAAGGATCGCAAGCACTTCGGCATCGCCTACGCCGTCGTCGTTACCTTCGGCACGCGCGTCGATATCTTTGTCTTTGATTGCAGCATTCACCAAACGCAATGTCGACAGCCGCTCTGCGGCTCTGTCTTTCATCGCCTGTTTAAGCTCTGTTGAGATACGGGTCCGAAGGTCCATGAGAGTGCCTCTAAATCTAAGCGTTCCAAGAGCGCAGACCGTACCCAATCGCCCCCCTAGTTGCAACGCGTTTCGGAAGGGCTTAACCCACTGTATACAATCACTTGTTCATTTAGACCATGATCTTGACCCGACCCTTCGGGCGCTATAGGTATCAATCGTTTGCCAAATGAGGTGCACAGCACTTCGTCCACGTTGCGGGCCACTGCTGGCCCCTCCCCACAAAGGATATGACCATGGCCCCCGCTGCTCCAACACATCCCACCGCTTGCCTTGCCCTTGCTGACGGGTCGGTTTTCTACGGCGCAGGTTTCGGAGCTACTGGGCAAACCGTGGCCGAAATGTGCTTTAACACCGCCATGACCGGCTATCAGGAGATCATGACGGACCCCTCTTATGCGGGCCAGATTGTCACCTTCACCTTTCCGCATATCGGCAATACCGGCACCAACTCTGAGGATGACGAAACGGCGGACCCTGTTGCCGCAGGAATGGTCGTGAAATGGATGCCAACAGACCCCAGCAGTTGGCGTGCGACACAGCACCTATCCGACTGGCTGGCCGCACGCGGGCGCATTGCTATTGGCGGGATCGATACACGCCGCCTCACCCGTGCCATCCGCCAGCAGGGCGCGCCTCATGCGGCACTTGCCCACGATCCAGACGGAAACTTCGACGTAGAGGCGCTTGTTGCAGCCGCTCGAGGTTTTGCGGGTCTTAAGGGCATGGATTTGGCCAAAGACGTCACCTGCGCGCAATCCTACCGCTGGAACGAGATGCGTTGGGCATGGCCGGAGGGGTATAAGCCCCAAACAGATGCGAAGCATAAAGTTGTCGCTATCGATTATGGCGCAAAGCGCAATATCCTGCGCTGCCTTGCGTCTGCGGGCTGTGATGTGACGGTTTTGCCTGCCTCCGCCACCTATGATGATATCATGGCGCATCAGCCTGACGGTGTGTTCCTTTCCAACGGTCCCGGCGATCCGGCTGCAACGGGTGCATATGCTGTTCCGATGATTCAAGACGTGCTGAACAAATCCGACCTGCCAATGTTTGGCATTTGCCTTGGCCACCAGATGCTTGCCATCGCTCTTGGTGGACAAACAGTCAAAATGAGCCACGGGCATCACGGCGCCAACCACCCGGTTAAGGATCTGGGTACCGGCAAAGTTGAGATCACTTCCATGAACCACGGCTTTGCTGTTGACGGGCAATCCCTGCCCGAAGGCGTGATTGAGACGCACACCTCCCTGTTTGATGGGTCAAACTGCGGCATACGTATGGAGGGGCGTCCTGTCTATTCCGTACAGCACCATCCTGAAGCCTCCCCTGGCCCTCAAGACAGCTACTATCTCTTTGAGCGATTTGCAGAGGCCATGGCTGCGCGCGCGCCAGCAACAGCGGGCTAACAGCTCGCCCGATCAAGACAATTTTAATCAATCCTTAATCTCTATCTGGGATCGTTTCGATAGAATTGAAACATCCCAGATAGGCCTGCAATGAGCGACCTTTTCCTCCGGTTGCCCTATCCGCAAGCGGCAGTCCCTCCAAAAGAATATCTGCCGCTGGGTCGTGTGATGGTCAATGCTGGCATGATTACTCAGTGTGATCTGGTGCATGCCCTCGATTTACAGCGCCATATCGATGCGCCTCTAGGTGAAATCCTTGTCGCTGAAGGTCTGTCCTCCCCCGCTGACATCCTGCAAATGCTCTCCCGTCAGCACAATATTCCAGTCGCAGACCTGACCACCGATCCTCCTGATCCCTCGCTCAGCGCGGCGCTGCCCTCCGCAATTTGTCTTAAGTATCGCTGTGTGCCGTGGCTTCGCATCGGGGATGTTCTACTGGTCGGAATCCAGCATCCTGATGATTTCCAGCGGTTGCGCACCTGTCTTGGAGAGCGTGGGCGACATATGCTTCCCGTGCTGGTCGAGGAGCAGCAGATCACCACGCATATCGGTGTGCTTTATGGTTCGGAGCTGGCGCAAAAGGCTGCGACCCGCGTGCCAGCCGCGCAAAGCTGTCGCAGCTGGAACCCTAGATCGCGCAGTCGCAAACCGGTTGCCTTTGCAATTCTGGGCGGCCTCATCTTAGCCCTCGTCTTTGCCCCTGCATGGACGATCACAATTGGCGTGTTGTTCGCCTTTGTAACACTCGTCATGAGTACAGTGTTAAAGGGGGCCGCCTTTATCGCGCAAATGTCAAAGATGGCACAAGACACCGACAGCACGACACAATCCCCCCGCGCTGCGTTCCCCCTGCCCAAAGTATCCGTACTTGTCCCGCTCTTGCATGAGAAGGAAATCGCAGGAAAGCTGATCCAGCGGTTGACCCGCTTGACCTACCCCAAGTCACAGCTCGAAATTGTACTCGTATTGGAGGAAAGCGATAAGGTCACACAGCAAACCTTGGCGCGCACAGAGCTGCCGAGCTGGATCACCGTGATCGAAGTTCCCAGCGCCAATGAGCTGACAACCAAGCCGCGTGCACTCAATTACGCGCTCGATTTCTGCCGTGGCTCCATCATCGGGGTATGGGACGCCGAAGACGCACCAGAGCCTGACCAGATCGAAAAAGTCGTAACGCGGTTTCAGGACGCGCCTGCGAATGTCGCGTGTTTGCAAGGGGTTCTCGACTATTACAACTCCAGAACGAACTGGATATCGCGCTGTTTTACCATCGAGTATGCAAGCTGGTGGCGCATGATCCTACCCGGTGTGGCGCGGCTTGGCCTTGTCATCCCCCTTGGCGGAACAACGCTGTTTTTTCGCCGACCCATCCTTGAAGAGCTCTGCGGCTGGGACGCGCATAATGTGACCGAAGATGCCGATCTTGGCATCCGGCTAGCGCGCCACGGCTATGTGACCGAGTTGATCCCAACCGTAACCTTTGAGGAGGCAAACTGCCGCGCTTGGCCATGGGTTAAACAACGCTCACGCTGGCTCAAAGGATTTGCAATCACATGGCTGGTTCATATGCGCGACCCACGCGCCCTGTTGCGCGACCTCGGATTGATCCGGTTTTTGGGCGTGCAAACCCTCTTGCTCGCGACTTTTGCACAATTCGCTTTTGCACCACTGCTGTGGTCGTTTTGGATTCTGCTGGCAGGGTTCGAACATCCTGTTGCCCTCACGCTCGGTGCGCCCGTGGCTTTATCTATGGCTTGGTTCTTCGTGTTCACCGAAGGGGTCAATCTGGCCATCTCGCTCGTCGCGGTATCGCGCCGCGAACACCGTCATCTTATGCCATATGTGCTGACCATGCCGCTCTATTTCCCGATGGCCGCTTTATCGGCGTATAAGGCGATCAAAGAAATTGTGGCTGAACCATTCTACTGGGACAAAACCGAACACGGTATCACACCCCCCGATTAGTCAGGCCTCTGCCTCGCGTTTGTCCGCTTCTTGTTTAAGGCGGGTGGCGAAGGCCACGGAAATATGTGCACGCAGCGCTGCATCAGCCGCATCGCCGTCCCGTGCTTCAATGGCCGATACGATGCAATCATGCTCTTGTTGCGCGATCTCCCCGCGCCCGATCACCGCCAATGATGTCGTCGCCATCAACGCCATAGAGCGGTGGACCAAATCCAATTGCTGCACCAAAAACCGGTTGTGCGAGGCAAGATGGATTTGTTTGTGAAACCGCCGGTTGGCACGTGCCAAGGCAGCGGGATGCTCCAACAACGCGTTGTCCGCCTCCACCATGTCACGCAGGAGGCGCACCTCCTCTTCGGTGGCATTGCGCGCCGCCAGACGCGCCGCCAATCCCTCAAGCTCGCCACGCACGACATAAAGCTCGGCCATTTGGTTATGATCAAGCGAAGCAACGATCAAACTACGCCCGTCCCGCACCAACAATGATTGCGTCTCAAGGCGCTGTAACGCTTCACGTATCGGCGTGCGGGATACGCCCAAGCGCTCGGCCAACTCACTCTCCACCAGACGGTCACCAGGACGGTATACGCCTGTATCGATTGCGTCCAAAATCATAGAGTACGCATCAGTTTGACCGGAACGGCTGGAGGGTATCACAGGGGGCATAAACGCGCCTTTTCATTCAATTTCCCCGAACCTTAACCGCAGATGGGCGGTGCGCCTAGCCTTGATCGCCCTCTTGCACCTCGGCTGCCATACTCATACGACAGGGCCATGTCTGCTGATGATTTCTCCCACGTGACCACTTGGGTCTTTGACCTCGATCACACCCTCTATCCGCCCGAGGCGCGCCTGTTCGATCTGATCGAAGTGCGCATGACCAAATGGGTGATGGAGGCCGTTGGTGTAGACCGTGCCGAGGCGGACCGCTTGCGCGTGCATTATTGGCAGACCCACGGCACCACACTTGCGGGGCTGATGCGCGAGCATGACGTCGATCCCGAGCCATATCTCGTTGACGTGCATGACATCTCGATGGACAGCCTCACGCCTGATCCGCTTCTCGCCGCACGTATAAGCGCCCTGCCCGGACGGCGCATCGTCTACACCAATGGCTGCGCCCCCTACGCCGAGCGGGTCTTGGAAGCGCGGGGCCTCTCCGGTTTGTTTGACGCAATCTACGGTGTAGAGCACGCTGGTTTCCTGCCCAAGCCGGAGCGCGGTGCATTTGACGCCGTCTTTACCCTCGATAAGCTCAAGCCCAAGGTATCTGCAATGTTCGAGGATGATCCGCGCAATCTGGCCGTGCCACATGATCTGGGCATGCGCACGGTCCATGTAGCGCCCACACGCGCGCACGCGCCGCATGTGCAATATCACACTGACGACCTATCTTCTTTCCTACACACGTTGCTGCAATAGGAAGGCATTCCATGACCGATACCTGTGACATTCTCATTTCGGGCGGGGGCATTGCGGGCCTAACCGCCGCCGCCGCATTTGGTTCGGCAGGGTTTAAGGTAATCTGTGTAGACCCAACACCGCCCATCACTGATGGCGCTGCGGATGGTGCAGACCAGCGCTCCACCGCGATGCTGCAACCCGCGCGGTCGCTGCTTGAGCGTGCAGGCCTTTGGGACAGCCTCGCACCCCACGCCGCCCCCTTGCAAGTGATGCGCATTATTGATGCAGGGGGCGCCGAGCCCGAGCCACGCGTGACCCGCGAATTTGATGCCTCGGAAATATCTGACATGCCTTTCGGCTGGAACTTCCCCAATTGGCTTTTGCGCCGCGAGATGATGGCGCGTCTTGATGTGCTGGATACCGTAGATTTTCGCGCTGGCGTCGGGACCAAGCGTCTGTTCACCCGTGATACTGGCGCAAAAGTCACGCTAAGCGATGACACAACCATTCAGGCAAAGCTGGTGATTGCGGCAGACGGGCGCGGGTCACCAATGCGCACTGCCGCAGGAATACCCGTCCGCACCCAGCGCTACGGACAAAAGGCGCTGGTCTTTGCAGTCACGCACCCAATCCCGCACCAAAACGTCTCGACCGAAATTCACCGCACGGGTGGCCCCTTTACCCTAGTTCCCCTGCCCGACCGGGACGGCATACCCTGCTCCGCTGTGGTTTGGATGGATGACGGAAGGCTGGCCCAAGAACGGCTGGAAATGGATGTGGCCGCGTTCGAGGAAGAAGCCTCCATCCGGTCCACCCATCACTTTGGCCCCCTAACCTTGGTCACGCCGCGGCAGGTCTGGCCCATCATCAGCCAGCACGCTGATCGTCTGAATGCAGAGCGTGTCGCACTGATTGCGGAGGCGGCGCATGTGATGCCCCCCATCGGCGCGCAGGGGCTCAACATGTCGCTCAACGATATCGCGACCCTTCTGGACCTTGCGCAGGAGCGGCCTGACGGCCTGGGCGATGCGGATATGTTGGAGGCCTATCACAAAACGCGCTACGGCGATATTACCCTGCGCGTACGCGGTATTGATCTGCTCAACCGCGCAAGTCAGGCTGGCAGCACAGTCGCACGCGATGCCCGCGCCGCAGGCCTCAGCGCGCTTTACGGCGCTGCACCTGTGCGTAAAATGCTCATGCAAATGGGTTTGGGAATGCGTTAAGCGTCCTCGGCCGCAGCTGCTTCCGCATCAAGCGTGGCTGCACGGGCCTCAACTTGTTCGACAATGTGCTCGACCAACTTCTCATTGTCGAGCTTATGGCTCTGCTTACCCGCGAGATAAACCATGCCGGAGCCAGCCCCACCGCCGGTGAACCCAACATCTGTCATGAGCGCCTCACCGGGGCCGTTTACCACGCAGCCAATGATGCTGAGGCTCATCGGCGTCTTGATATGCTCAAGCCGTTTTTCCAATGTCTCGACAGTTTTGATGACGTCAAACCCCTGCCGTGCACAGGACGGGCAGGAAATAATATTCACACCGCGATGCCGCAGGCCGAGGGATTTGAGTATCTCAAACCCCATCTTCACTTCTTCCACCGGATCAGCAGAGAGCGACACGCGGATCGTATCGCCAATGCCCATCCACAGGAGATTTCCCATGCCAATGGCGGATTTGACAGTGCCAGAGATCAGCCCCCCCGCTTCGGTAATTCCGAGGTGGATCGGCGCATCCGTCGCTTCCGCCAACTGCTGATAGGCAGCGGCAGCCATGAACACATCAGACGCTTTGCAGCTTATCTTGAATTCATGAAAGTCATTATCTTGCAGGATTTTGATATGGTCCAAACCGCTCTCGACCATCGCGTCTGGACACGGCTCGCCATATTTCTCGAGCAGGTGCTTTTCCAGCGATCCCGCGTTCACGCCAATGCGAATTGAACAGTTGTTGTCGCGCGCCGCTTTGATCACTTCTTTGACGCGCTTTTCATTACCGATGTTACCGGGATTGATACGCAAGCATGCCGCTCCCGCCTCTGCCGCCTCAATACCGCGTTTATAGTGGAAGTGAATGTCGGCCACGATGGGAACAGGGCTCTCGCGCACGATCTGCTTGAGCGCGGCCGAGCTTTCGACGTCCGGCACAGATACACGCACAATATCCGCGCCCGCCTCTGCGGCCGCCTGAATCTGCCCGATGGTCGCGCGGGCATCCGTCGTGAGGGTGTTCGTCATTGTCTGCACGGTGATCGGAGCATCACCCCCAACCGGCACATTGCCGACCATGATCTGGCGTGACTTACGGCGATAGATGTTACGCCAAGGACGGATATGATTGAGCGACATGTCAACCTCACTAGACAGTTTAGACAAGCTATAAGTAGCCATGCATCGCCCGCGCCGCAATGGAAAGCTGAAAAAATATACCGATTTGGGAGACTTAACTGTGTGGCTTATTCTTCTGCCGCAGGTTGCTGTGCAACAGCGCGCATTTCGGCGACCATTGTCTCAACTGCATCGTTTTGACCCGGCAATACAGGCTGGTAGAGCTCTGCAAGGGCCTGCTGCTGCAATGGTACGTTTGACGTCACGCTACCGCGACCGCCTACGGGGCCAAAAATCTCACCGTTCATCACGAAAAATACGGCACCACTTTGACCTGTACGCAGAAGCGGTGCTTCTTCGAGAGCAGGCACATCAAATATGTCGCCCTTCTGCATGACATTCTCGTAAATACTGGTGCCATCGGCGGCAGTGATGCGCACCCAAGTCTCACCAGATGCCACAACCTGAACAGCAGGTGCAGGGCCCTCAAGAACCTGCGGAACAGTCAAGGCACCAGTTGGTGTCGGTGTTTCAAGTGCAGCCGCCAAGGCGATATCAACAGCGCCGGAAAGCGAAGGCGCCGCAGGGGTCTGGAATAGGCCTCCCTCACGCGGATCAAGCGACGCAATCGGCGCGTCGCGCGCGACAAGGACGGGTACATCCAATGCCGCAGGACGGTACAAACGGTCCAATGCTTCGACGCGTGGCGCATCTGCGAGGACGGAGGGCGTTGTAATACCGTTGGGTGAGGGTTGTGTAACCGCGTTTGCTTGCAGCGGATCAAGGTCGGAAAGCACAACAGGGGTCTGATCCACGGGGGAGACCTGCACACGCTGCACTTCTTTCAGAACGCTCCAGCCGCCAAAACCGATTGCACCGATCAGCGCGACCAATATGACCGTGGACCCAATCGCCGCAGGCTCAATACGGGAAAAAAATCCATCCCCACCCGGGGCGAAAGGCATCACGGGACGGGAGAATATATCATGTTCGGCTTTGCGGCTCAGACGTTCTTCGCGTGTGGGCTTGTTAATAACCGATGCATCGGCAGACATGCCGTGGGCCACGCTAAATCCGCTCTCGTTACAGAAAGCCGTAAACGCTTTGTCGGGATCCATATTGAGGTACCGCGCGTAGGAGCGCACGTAACCCGCGATGAAACCGGGCGTGTCAAACGCGTCAGGATCAGCATTCTCGATTGCAGCGATATAAGAGGCTTTGATCCGCAATTCGCGTTGTACGTCGAGCAAGGACTTGCCCAAAGTCGCACGTTCGCCCCGCATAAGATCGCCAAGACGTAACTCGAAAGCGTCAAATCCAGAAGATTTGGCTTCCTCGTCCGCTTTACCCTTGGAGGCCCACCGCCCAATCATACCAACACCTTAGCCTACTATCTGTACGTACCTGCAACCGTGGCGATCTATATATTGATTCGTCACAGGCTTTTGTCATGCCAAACGTAACATGGTGCAAACAGATTAGCGAAGTATACAGCGTTTAGCTAGCCTGTTCGGCACGATTTAGCGCACAGTGCGCCCAAAGCCCATCCATAGCAGTGACCAAGGCATCCATTTCATCCGGGCCATGGACTGGTGACGGCGTAAAACGCAACCGCTCCGTGCCGCGTGGCACCGTTGGAAAATTGATCGGCTGGACATAAATACCGTGCTCGTCGAGGAGCATATCGGACAGCATCTTTGTATGGACAGGATCGCCGACAATCACCGGCACAATATGGCTGCCGTGGTCAATGATCGGCAGGCCCAAACCCTTGAGACGCAGCTTGAGCGCTTTGGCCTGTTGCTGGTGCTTTTCGCGTAGTTGTGGCGCACGCTTGAGGTAGGCAACAGAAGCCGCAGCACCCGCTGCAATCGCAGGAGGCAGGGACGTGGTAAAGATGAACCCCGGTGCATAGGAGCGGATCGCGTCGCACATCTTGGCACTCGCCGCGATATAGCCGCCCATCACGCCGTAAGCCTTGGCTAGCGTTCCGTTAATAATATCAAGACGGTGCATCAGGCGGTCACGCTCTGCCACCCCTGCCCCGCGCGGACCATACATACCGACGGCGTGAACTTCGTCGATATAGGTCAGCGCACCAAATTCATCCGCCAGATCGCAAATCGCCTCGATCGGACCAAAGTCGCCGTCCATGGAATAGATGCTCTCGAACGCGATGACTTTCGGCGCATCGCTGTCGTCGGCTTCCAGCAATTCGCGCAAATGGTCGAGATCGTTGTGACGAAAGATACGCTTTGCCCCGCCATTGCGTCGCACACCTTCAATCATAGAGGCATGGTTGCGCGCATCGGAGTAGATGATCAGCCCGGGAAATAGCTTTGGCAGCGTGCTCAGCGTCGCATCATTCGCGATGTAGGCGGACGTAAACAACAGCGATGCTTCTTTGCCATGCAAATCAGCCAGTTCCGCCTCTAGGCGTTTGTGATAAACAGTCGTCCCAGAGATGTTCCGCGTCCCACCAGAGCCTGCACCCGTGGCGTCAAGCGCCTCGTGCATCGCCTCAAGAACGACAGCGTGCTGTCCCATCCCCAGATAGTCATTGCCGCACCAGACGGTGATGTCTTTCTCGGAGCCGTCAGGCTTGGTCCAAACTGCATGTGGAAACTTGCCGTTGCGCCGCTCTATGTCGATGAACGTGCGGTAGCGGCCTTCGTCGTGCAGACGTTCAATCGCCCGATCAAGCTGGTCCGAATAGGTCATGCGCATCTCCGTAAATGTAGGGCGCCGCGCGCGGGCGATTAATATTATTGTTCTCGAATATAGAATGGTTCCAAGCCGTTCAACTCACAAACGGGCGCGTAGTGTCGCAGGGCTGTTTCCGATACGAAAGATGCGCCACTGGACACTGAATTTTGGCCTGATAGGGTCGCGGCAAATCCCCCTTTCTGGAGTACTTCAATGTCCCTCGATGCCGTTCTCGCGAAAATTGACAACGACCTTCCCGCCGCCACCGAACGCCTGTTGGAGCTGTTGCGGATCAAGTCGATCTCGACCGATCCTGCATTCAAAGATGACTGTCAGGAGGCCGCAGATTGGCTGGTGACTGATCTGCAAAGCCTTGGGATTGATGCACAAAAGCGCGAAACAACCGGCCACCCGATGGTGGTGGGCCATGTAGGACCCGAAGATGGCAAGCCGCACCTGCTATTCTATGGCCACTACGATGTGCAGCCTGTGGACCCGCTCAATCTGTGGGACCGTGACCCGTTTGATCCCGCGATTGAGCAAACCGACGCAGGCCCCGTCATCCGTGGGCGCGGTGCTGCGGATGACAAAGGCCAGTTAATGACGTTTGTTGAAGCATTTCGCGCGTGGAAAGAGGTTGAGGGCGACTGGCCATGCCGCATCACCTTCTTTTTCGAGGGCGAAGAGGAATCAGGCTCGCCTTCGCTTGTCCCCTTCATGGAAGAGAACGCGGACGAGCTGCGCGCCGATTTTGCCATGATTTGTGATACCGGCATGTTCGAGAGCCGAACCCCCGCGATCACGACTATGCTGCGCGGATTGCTCGGAGAAGAGCTGACCATCACGGCCCCTTCCAAAGACTTGCACTCGGGCATGTTCGGCGGCATCGCCATGAACCCGATCCGCGTTTTGTCCCGCATCATTGCGGCCCTACACGATGATCAGGGCCGCATCACGGTCCCGGGTTTCTATGATGGCGTGCCGGAATTGTCAGACGAGCTTGAGGCGCAGTGGCAGGGTCTCGCCTTTGATCATTCAAAATTCCTCGGCGATGTTGGTCTGTCCGAACCTGCGGGTGAGCAAAATCGCACGCCATTGGAGATGATCTGGTCGCGACCGACCTGTGAAGTGAACGGCATTGGGGGCGGCTATCAGGGTGACGGGTTCAAAACTGTGCTGCCCTCACAGGCCAGCGCCAAGATCTCCTTCCGCCTCGTAGGCGACCAAGATCCTCTTGCGATCCGCGAAAGTTTCCGCGCGATGGTACAGGAGATGCTGCCCGCCGACTGTACCGTCGAGTGGAAAGAGCACGGTGCAAGCCGCGCCTCCGGCACCCCAACCAGCGATCCCGCATTCGCAAAATCGCTAAAAGCACTGAGCGACGAATGGCAAGTCCCCGCTGCCTACATCGGCTGTGGCGGCTCCATCCCGATTGCGGGGCATTTCCAGAATATTCTGAACACCACCCCCGTGCTCATCGGCTTTGGCAAAGACGATGACCAAATCCACTCCCCGAACGAAAAATACGACATGGAGAGTTTCCACAAAGGCATCCGTTCATGGGCGCGTATTCTCGACGCGATTACCTAAGCAATCCGACCTGCGGGCATCAGACCGGCGGTACACGCCAGTCGTTGCCCGCAGCAAGCCACGCGCGAAACTGTGCGCGTTGGCTATCAGCTAGACCGTTCGGAATGGTCGTGCGCGGATCGTTGCCAAAGACATATGCCATGCCTTCGATATACCACCGCGGCAACGTGGACGCCCCTTCAACAGCGCCAAATTGCTCGGCCTGCCAATGATGTATCATCTCGTGCCGCACGACAAATTTTACCCAACCGGTGTCACTCACCACAATCCGGTTGGTTCCCCAAAAATACAGCGCTCCAATGTCCGGATCACTGAATTTGCCAGAGCATTTCTTAGTCGTGCAAAACAACAGGCGCGGTGCCGCTGACATCGGCCCTAACTTGCCCTGCACAAAAGACACGGCGTCATCCCTAAGCGCGGTGGCCTCGTCAATGCGCGCGGGGTCTTCCACGCACACACCGCTGGGAAAGCAGGTCATCCCGTTGACCTGAGGCACCCAAAGCCGCCCCACTTGGGAGACAGCACAGCCTGACAGCACCCCAGCCAAGACCAGCATCCCTAAGGCAGCGGTTAGCCTGCGTTTTAAGTTCAGTCGAGGCCTATGCGTTTTGCGATCCCAACTGGGGTTAAATTGCAGGCTCATAGAACCTTATCGACAACGACCTTCAACCGCTCCAGCGTTCCGTCTACGTCATAGAGTTTGTCCAACCCGAACAACCCCAGACGAAACGTGCTGAACCCGTCAGGCTCACCCACTTGCAGCGGCACGCCTGCGGCGATCTGCATGCCCTGTGCCGCAAACGCCTTGCCCGATTTCACGTCCGGATCATCGGTATAGCTGACGACGACACCCGGCGCGCCATACCCGTCAGCCGCGACCGAAGTCACGCCTTTCTCGACCATCATCGCACGCACCCCCTCGCCCAGCTTCCACTGCGCTTCCTTTAGGCGTTCGAACCCGTATTCCTTGGTCTCCAGCATGGTGTCGCGAAACACCCGCAGCGCGTCGGTAGGCATGGTCGCATGATACGCATGACCACCATCGAGGTACGCCTGCATGATCGCGTGCCATTTCCCCAGATCAAGGGTAAAGCTGTCTGACTGCGTCTCGCCCATGCGCGCCACGCCACGCTCCGACAACATGACCAAACCCGCACATGGCTGCGCGCTCCATCCTTTTTGCGGCGCAGAAATCAGCACATCCACCCCGAGAGCTTCCATATCAACCCATGCACAGCCACTCGCGATGCAATCCAGAACCATAAGCGCGCCAGCCTCATGCGCGGCCTGCGCCATGGCGGCGATATAGTCATCGGGCAAGATCACTCCCGCCGATGTCTCGACGTGGGGTGCAAACACGACCTGCGGCTTTTGCTCTTTGATCGCAGCGACCACGTCCTCGATAGGCGCAGGTGCATAAGGGGCTGGTGTCGCATTACCCTGCGGGCGCGCCTTGATCACAGTCGTATTGGCGGTCAAACCGCCCGCCTCGATGATCTGGCTCCAACGATACGAGAACCACCCGTTGCGCACGACAAGCACATCGCGGTCCCGCGCAAACTGCCGCGCAACTGCCTCCATCCCGTAGGACCCGCCACCGGGGATCACCACGGCAGACGCCGCACCGTAGACCTCGCATAGCATCGCATGAATATCGCGCATCACATGCTGAAACGCACCGCTCATCGAATTGAGCGAGCGGTCCGTGAACACAACCGAGAATTCCTCTAAACCCTGCGGGTCTACTGTATCAAGCAATGCCATTTTTGTCTCTCCATCTAAAACTGCCTCTAGAGATAGAAACTCATGTGCTACTTGGCAAAGCCTATCTGGGTATACAGCACATTGTTCTGTTCCCGACAGGCAGCAGAAGGCAGGCAACAGTTTCCTTTAATAGTCCTAAATCGGCCCGGCCAAGCGCTCCTCGCTGAGTAGCACATTCGCCTCAACGTCCCCCGCACCGGGCAATGTCATGATCCGCCGCCGCAGCACCCGCTCGAAATCAGCCAGATCCCGCGCCACGACCCGCAAGCGGTAATCGTAAAGCCCCAGCACATGTTCAACCGTCTGCACCTCGGGGATCGCCGTCACTGCCCTCTCGAAATCCTCCAGCGAAACGCGCCCCCTCAGCGCCAACTTGACCCCCAGAAAAACGGTCACTCCAAACCCCAGCTTTTCGGCATCTAATCGCAACTGCTTGCCTCGGATCACGCCCGCCTCCTCCAACCGCTTTATCCGCCGCCACGTTGCAGGCTGGCTGAGCCCAAGCCGCCGTCCCAACGCACCCGCACTTTGCGTTGCGTCCCGCGCCAGTGCCCGCAGCAACTTGGCATCTTTCTCATCAAGCGCGATCACAGCGGCACCCCCTCGCTGGTCTTGATCCGCGCCACATGCATCAACGCCTCAATCTCCGAGATATGCGGCAGCGTCAAAATACTGCTTCGGTAAATCTGTTGGTAATGCGCCATGTCGCGCGCAATGATCGACAGGCGCACATCAACGCGCCCCAGAAACGTTTGTATTTCAATCACCTCCGGCACCTCCCGCGCCTTTGCCAGAAACGCGTCAAACGCATTGCCCTGCGTTTTGTCCAACGTAATCCGCAGCGACACCTCCACAGCATATCCAAGAGCGGCCCAATCAATCACCGCCCCCACACCCTGCACCACGCCCAGCTCCTGCATCCGCGCAATCCGCCGCGTCACACGCCCCGTGGTCATTCCCGCCCGCTCGGCCAGTTCCCCTTGGGAGAGGCTCGGCTCTGCCTGCCAATACCGCAACAGCCGCCGATCTTCATCATCAAGCATGATTTTTCCATATTTTTGATTTTGGGCGCATTATTATCTTCATAAATTCGATTAAACTCACAGCACAGCAATAGCAACACGCGTAAAACTCCCTATTGTGCATTCCAAATCAACCAAAAGGATAAAGCCCATGCGCGTTTACTATGACCAGGACTGCGACGTTAACCTCATCAAGGACGCAAAAGTTGCGATCCTCGGCTACGGCTCACAGGGCCACGCCCACGCGCTCAATCTGCGCGACTCAGGTGCGAAAAACCTCGTCGTCGCTCTGCGCGAAGGCTCCCCATCGCGTGCAAAAGCCGAAGGCGAAGGCCTTCAGGTTATGGACATCGCAGCCGCTGCTGCGTGGGCCGATGTGATCATGTTCACCATGCCCGACGAGCTTCAGGCAGAGACATACAAGAAATACGTGCACGACAACATCCGTGAGGGTGCCGCCATCGCATTCGCCCACGGCCTGAACGTACACTTTGGCCTGATTGAGCCAAAAGCAGGCATCGACGTGATCATGATGGCGCCAAAAGGCCCAGGTCACACCGTGCGCGGCGAATATACCAAAGGCGGCGGCGTGCCTTGCCTTGTCGCGGTAGACGAGAACGCATCCGGCAAAGCGCTGGAAATTGGTCTGTCCTATTGCTCCGCCATCGGTGGCGGCCGCTCCGGCATCATCGAGACTGACTTCCGCGAAGAATGCGAAACCGATCTGTTCGGTGAGCAGGCAGTTCTGTGTGGCGGTATCGTCGAGCTGATCCGCATGGGCTTTGAGACCCTCGTTGAAGCAGGCTACGAGCCCGAAATGGCCTACTTCGAGTGCTTGCACGAGACAAAGCTGATCGTGGACCTGATCTATGAAGGCGGCATTGCCAACATGGACTATTCCATCTCCAACACTGCCGAATACGGCCAGTACGTCTCCGGTCCGCGCATTTTGCCATACGAAGAGACAAAAGCCCGCATGAAGGAGGTCCTCTCCGACATCCAGACCGGCAAATTCGTACGTGACTTCATGCTGGAGAATACTGTTGGGCAGCCAACACTCAAGGCGTCCCGCCGTGCCAACGACGAGCACCAGATCGAAATTGTGGGTGGCAAACTGCGTGACATGATGCCTTGGATCTCCGCAGGCAAAATGGTCGACAAAGCGAAGAACTAATTTTTCGCGAGTGAGTTATCGACAAAGGCCCGAGCATCTGCT
>CBDTVN010000044.1:0-22199 GCA_965364195.1 uncultured Sulfitobacter sp.
CGCTGTCGCGGGGGCCGAGAAGGGGGTGATTTATGATCATAATACGGTGCTCGCGGAGGGGACGGGATTGAGTTTAAGAGGCAAAATAGAGCGTCGGTCAATGTAGGTTGGGCTGGTTTCCCATGCCTTTTTCGTCGATCATCAAGCCCTTCTCAAAGCGATCAAACCGGTAGGCTGTTGCGTTGGGGTGGGGCGCGTCGCGGGCCAGCAAATGGGCAAAGCACATGCCGGATGCGGGGGTCGCCTTAAACCCGCCGTAGCACCAGCCACCATTGAAATAGAGGCCGTCGATATGGGTTTTATCGATGATGGGGGAGCCGTCCATGGACATGTCCATGATGCCGCCCCACATGCGTAGAAGGCGTGCGCGGCCAAAGGCGGGGAAGATCGCCATGCCGCCCTCGCAGACGTCCTCGACCACGGGCAAGTTGCCACGCTGGGCATAGGAGTTGTAGCCGTCGATGTCACCGCCGAAGACCAGTCCGCCTTTATCCGATTGGCTGACATAGAAATGACCTGCACCAAAGGTGACGACACCGGGCAGGACAGGTTTGAGCCCTTCGGAGACGAAGGCTTGGAGGACGTGGCTCTCGATCGGCAGACGCATGCCCGCGTGGGACATCAGGCGGCTGGAGGATCCTGCGACTGCGCAGCCGACCTTGGATGCGCCGATAAAGCCGCGTGAGGTCTCCACGCCCAAGACTTTGCCATCTTCGATCTTGAAACCTGTGACTTCGCAGTTCTGTATTATGTCCACGCCGTGGCTGTCCGCACCGCGCGCGTAGCCCCATGCAACCGCATCATGGCGCACTGTGCCGCCGCGGTGTTGGGCCAATCCGCCTTTGATCGGAAAGCGGGCGTCTTCGGTATTGAGGAACGGGTAGCGCGCCTTTATCTGGGCGGTGGTGAGCATTTCTGCATCTGCACCGTTAAGGATCATGGCGTTGCCGCGGCGGATGAAAGCATCGCGCTGGGCGTCGGAATGGATCAGGTTGAGGATACCGCGCTGGGAGATCATGGCGTTGAAGTTGAAGTCCTGCTCCAACCCCTCCCAAAGTTTGAGCGACATCTCGTAGAACGGCTCATTCCCGTCGAGCAGGTAGTTAGAGCGGATGATCGTAGTGTTGCGCCCCACGTTACCGCCGCCGATCCAGCCTTTTTCCAGCACCGCAATCCGCTTTTGCTTGAACTCCTTGGCGAGATAATAGGCGGTGGCAAGCCCGTGTCCCCCACCGCCGATGATGATGATATCATAGCTGGCTTGCGGCTCAGGGTCGCGCCATGCGGGCGTCCAGCCTTTGTGCCCGGTCAGAGCTTCCTTGATGACCCGCAGTCCTGAAAAACGCATTTTTCGCATCCCCTTTGGTGCAGGTTCTTGGATCGTCGCAGCCATGTCCATCTGAGTTCGGACATCAGGGCGGTCAAATGCGACATGGGGTAGATTATTTGCGTGGCAGGCCAGCTTGGTCGTCGCAGTCGCTCAAAGGGTGATCCGACTGCGTTCCAATAGCAATCTCGTGCGATGACGCAGCGTGATCTATGACTGCCTGTTAGAGATATTGATGGACAGTTCGCTCAATATTTGGCCTATTTTCCCCTGAAGCTGCGGCAGTAACATACAGCCGTGATAAACGAGTGGCGCCTGACCGGAATGGCGCGCTGCCGCATATAGGAGAGACAGACCCATGCTTGGACAAATGATGCAGATGCCGCTGACCATTGGCAGTTTGATTGATCACGCCGCGCGGTTTCACAGCGCGGGCGAGATTGTGTCGGTTGAGACAACAGGCGGTATCGAGAATACCACATGGGGTGAGGTCGGCGCCAATGCGCGGCGTCTGGCAAGCGCGCTGCGCAAGCTGGGTCTGGAGCAGGGCGCGCGTTGCGGCACGATTGCATGGAACAACCGTCGCCATCTTGAGATCTACTTTGGCGTGGCAGGCGGCGGGTTTGTCTGTCACACGATCAACCCGCGCATGGGGCCGGAGCAGATGGTCTATGTAATGAACCATGCCAAGGATCAGGTATTGTTCATTGATGCGACGTTTGTGCCTGCGGCGGGTAAACTTGCACCGGCGCTCAAGCATACCAAACATATCGTGATGATGGGCCCGCGCGATGCCGCAGCGGCTGAGACTGTGCCAGGGCTTCTCTTCTTTGACGAATTACTAGAGACGGGAGACGCGTCGGAGCCGTATCCCGAGCTCGACGAGAACGCGGCGTCGAGCCTGTGCTATACTTCCGGCACCACGGGTGACCCGAAGGGCGTCTTGTACTCCCACCGCTCGACCGTGCTGCACACGATCGTGGGCAACCAGCCTGACGCGCTTAACATTTCTGCGGTGGATACGGTTTTGCCGGTTGTGCCGATGTTCCACGTCAATGCTTGGGGTGTGCCATATATTGCGGCGATGACGGGGTGTAAGCTGGTGCTGCCGGGGCCAAATCTGGACGGGACCAGCCTTGTGAACCTTATTGACAGCTCTGAGACGACACTGGCGCTGGGCGTGCCGACGATTTGGATGGGGCTGCTGGCAGCACTCAAGGAGACGGGATCAAAAGTGCCGAGCCTGACGCGCACCGTCGTTGGCGGCTCTGCGCTGCCTCCCTCGATGATCCCCAAGTTTGCGGAATACGGCGTGGACCTGATCCACGCGTGGGGCATGACCGAAACATCGCCCCTTGGCTCTGTGAACCAACTGTTGCAGCGTCACACGGCTTTGTCTGCGGACGAGCAGGCGGCCATTCGTTTGGGGCAGGGGCGCGCGCCTTACGGCGTTGATCTGCGCATCATGGACGAGGCAGGCAATGTTCTGCCCCATGACGGCGAGGCGCAGGGCGATCTGCAAATTCGCGGGCCTTGGATTGTGGACACATACTTTGGCAAAGAGACTTCCGCGCTGACCGATGATGGCTGGTTTGACACCGGCGACGTTGCGACGATTGACACGGAAGGTTTCATGATCATCCGTGACCGCTCCAAGGATATCATTAAATCGGGCGGGGAATGGATTTCCACCGTGACGCTGGAGAATATCGCGATCTCGCACCCCGCCATTGCCAATGCTGCTGCGATTGCCGCCTTGCACGAGAAATGGGACGAACGCCCCGTGCTGGTCGCGATCAAGGCGGGAGAGGTGAGCGAGGAGGCGCTGCTGGCCTTTTACAAGGGGAAGGTAGAGAGCTGGCAAATCCCCGATGCGGTGATCTTTGTCGATGAATTGCCCATCGGTTCAACCGGGAAAGTTCAGAAGAACAAGCTGCGCGAGCAATACGGCACTGTTCTGCAAGACAAGTAGAGCTAATTTGCGCGTGCACCGAAATGCACGCGCAAATGTAACAGGTAGAGGCGGATGCGCTTAACCTCAGCGACTTTAGGCATGGGCCAAACCATGATCAAGATCGGCCAAAATCTTGGCCACATCCGCCTCTTCGATAATCAGCGACGGGGAGATGATCACATTGGGCCCTGACACCCGGATCATCGTGCCGGCGGCATAAGTCGCCTCATACATCGCCTCGATCCGCTTTTTCTCCAGCGGCGCTTTCTTGGCCTTATCCCCGATCAGTTCCATTGCGGTCATGAGGCCCACACCACCTCGGATGTCGCCGATGACGTCGTGCTTCTCTTTCAGGGCTTTGAACCCTTCCCACATCTGCGCACCGCGCGCGGCGGCATTGTCTTTGACATTGAGGCGGACGGTTTCCTTGAGGCAGGCAACAGCCGCAGCAGCCCCCACAGGGTGACCGGAGTAGGTGTAGCCCGACCCGATGTTGGCCGCACCTGAAGTGTCATTCTCGAATGCTTCGGCCACCGCGTCGGAGATCATCACGGCACCAAAGGGAAAGTATCCGTTGGTGATCGCTTTGGCAGTGGCGATCATATCAGGCTTCACGCCGAAATGACGCGCGCCGGACCAACTGCCCAGACGGCCAAAGGCGGTGATAACTTCGTCCAGCAGCAGCAAAATGCCATGGCGAGAGCAAATCTCGCGCACACCGGGCATAAAGCTGGGATGCGGCGGGATCACACCACCTGCGCCAAGGACGGGCTCCATGATAAATGCGGCAATGGTTTGCGGTCCTTGGAAGTTGATCTCGTCCTCCAGTGCCTGCAGGCATAGCTGCGCGAGCTTTTCCGGGTCTGTTTCGTTGAACGGATTACGGTAGGCATAGGGGGCAGGGATGTGGTGGCAGCCTGCCAGCAATGGTTCGTACTGGGTGCGGAAATTTGCATTGCCGTTGATGGACGCGCCACCGGTGTGCGTGCCGTGATAGCCCTTCTTCAATGAGAGGTATTTCGTGCGCCCGCCTTGGCCTCTGATCTTGTGGTACTGGCGCGCCAGACGCAGCATCACTTCGATGCTGTCGGACCCGCCCGAAGTGAAGAAGGAGCGCGACAGCCCGTCCGGCTCAAAGAATTCGGCCAGCATATAGCTGAGCTCGATCACCTGATCGTTGGAGGTGCCGCGAAAAGTGGCGTAATAGGGCAGCTCGTCAAGCTGGCCTTTGATCGCGTCCTTTACAGCCGTGTTTGAAAAGCCAAGGTTCACGTTCCACAGACCGCCCACAGCGTCAATCATCTCATGCCCGTCTACATCCGTGATGCGCACACCGCTGGCTTTTGTGATGATGCGCGGTGCATTGGCGCGCATGTCGGCTGGGTGGGCCATCGGGTGCCACATGTGGCGGGCGTTGTTGGCCTTGAGGAAGTTTTCGTCTTTCATGTCGCATGCTCCGGCAATGGGAAAGGGGAGGCGGGGGCGATTCCGCCGAGTTCTCGAGTGAGCTTTTGACCTGTGATCATAAGCTCTTGTTCAATTTTGTGGGCGAGGACTGCGTCAAAGCGTGATGCAACGGCGGCCACGGCAATCGCGCCTAGAGGCCGACCGTTGGGGCCGAAAAATGCCACAGCCGTCCCGATCACATCATCTTCATAAGACTTATCAGCGCGGGCAAAGCCACGAGCGCGAGTCTTTGTGAACAATGCCTCCAACGCTTGCGGTGTGGTGGGGGTGTTGTCTGTAAATTGCTCGAAGTTGGCGGCTGCAACCATCGCGCTGCGCTCGGACGCTGGCAAATTCGCTGCAATCACGATGCCAGAGGCCGTCGCGTGCATGGGCAGATCGGCAGAGGGGTCCATGAACACCCGCGTCGCGCGGTCCGGCTCATTCACCAGCGCGGTGAGCAGGCGGCCAGAGGAGAGCACAGTCGCATGGGCCGTCTCTTGGGTGCTGTCGCGCAGGGCGTCGACATGGGGCTGGAGAATCGCCAACAGCGGAAAGCTACGCTCGCGGATACGTGCAAGATTGATGGGGGCCAGCCCGAGACGGTAGTGTTTGGACTGCGTGTCCTGCTCGACAAAGCCGTTGCGCTCCAGCGCCGTCATACACCGCAGCACCGTGGTTTTGTCATATCCCGCCAGACGGGCAAGCTCGCTCAGCCCCATCTCGGGACGCTGAAGCGAGAAATGGCGCAGCAGAGACAGCGCTTTGTCCACAGTGCTCATGACAGGTTTTGACATTTATGGCAGGCTCCAGTGGTGGGGCGGTGAAAGGCGGCTCACAGGGAAGTTGACAGATAGAATTCGGGTGTGCAAACTATATGTACCGACGGTAACAATAGTGTACCGATGCCGTCAATGCGTCAATGTGCGCGATATGAGAACAAAACTATAAGGGGTCAAAAGACCCTCATCAGGGAGATGAAAATGAAGAACGTCACCAAGGCCATTTTGGCCACCACCACAGCATTGGCGTTGCTTGCGGCCCCTATCGCTGCTGTTGCGGAATACCCCGAAAAGCCTGTCTCGTTTGTTGTTCCGTGGCCTCCGGGTGATCTGGAAGACGTGCTGACGCGTATGATCGCCGAAGATTTTCAGACAAAATACGGCGTGCCAGCGGCAGTTGTGAACAAGCCCGGCGGCGGTGGCGGTCCATTCCCGGGTGCGGTTGAAGTGGCTGTGGCCCCTGCAGACGGCTATACCATCGGGTCCTTCATCATCGCGGTGCCTGTTGTTGGTCCGAACATCGGTATTCCAGAGCTGAACCCTGATCCGTTCGAGCCGCTTGGCACCTTCCTGACCTATCCCTTTGTAATCGTTGCGGGCAAAGATGCGCCTTACGACGACATGGCAGGCCTCGCAGCACACGCCAAGGAAAACGACGTGGCGCTGGGCCACTTTGGTGCGCCGCTAGTACCCACACAGGTAACCAAGGCATTGGCAAAGAAGATGGGCTTTGCTTATGCCTCCGACGCGGCATTTGACGCGCTCGATTGCAATACGCTGGCCTCTGGCGATGTGGATGTGATGAACACCACGCTGCAACTGGTCCTGCCATGTCTCGACGAGGTCAAAGTGCTGGCCTCCATCGGGGGAGAGCGCATTAGCCTCACACCGGACACCCCCACAGTGGCCGAGCTTGCACCTGAGCTGAACGTATCGCTTTGGAACGGCCTGTTTGTGCACAAAGACACGCCCGCTGACGTGCGCGAGAAGATCATTGCAGTTGCCTCCGAGACCGTCATGTCCGAGCGGGCCCAAGCACTTGCGGCCGAGACAGGTGCACTTGTGTACTGGTCCGATGCCGAAGCAAGCACGGCACTGATTGCCAAAGACATCGAGACAATGGGTGCCATTGGTGCCATGCTCGAATAAGTCGTTCCACAGCGCCGCTCCGACAGGGGCGGCGCTGTCGTTTTTTCTGATCCGCATTTGTAAAAAGGTCATGCCATGACCCGTCTCAAGGGGCTGCAAGAGCTCTTCAAACGCTACCGGCGTCCAGGTGATATTGTTTTTGCTTGGGCTTTCTTGGCGTTTTCGCTGTTTCTGCTGAGCCAGCTGGGCACCCAAGCTCCGTGGAAGTCAGGTGGTAAGATCTTCACACAGCCCGCCTTCTGGCCCGCGCTGTCCGTGGCGCTGATGGTCTTCTTCTCCGCATTGCATCTGCTGTCGTCTGCCCTGTCGCCGCGCCTCTCGGGCCGGTGGAGCGAGGTCTGGGATTGGGTCCGTTCGGTTGAGTATGCAGGCTGGTTCATGGCCTATGTGTTTGTCGTCCCGCAACTTGGCTATCTTCTGACGACCATTGTCTTTGCGATTTTGCTGGCGATCCGCGCAGGGTATCGCCAGATGCGCGTGCTGGCGGGGATGGCCGCGATGGGTATTGTGATCGTCGTGGTGTTCAAGTCCTTTCTACAGGTCAAAATCCCCGGTGGGGCGATCTATGAGGCGCTGCCAACGGCGCTGCGCTCCTTCATGCTTACCTATTTCTGAAAGACCTGATCCATGGATGTATTCACTTCTGCCGTGACGCTGCTGCTGGATTGGCAGGTGCTGTTGGCGCTGCTCGTCGGCTCCATCGGTGGGGTTATCATCGGCGCGATCCCCGGTGTGGGAGCAGCGGTGGCCATTGCGATTCTGCTGCCCGCGACTTTTGCGCTGCCGCCGCTTGTGGGGCTGGTGATGCTGTTGGGGATTTACGGCTCCAGTATGTACGGCGGGGCGCTGCCTGCGGTGCTGATCAACACGCCCGGCACGGCGGTGAACGCGCTGACCACCTATGACGGTTATCCCATGACCCAAAATGGCGAGGCGCGACGCGCTGTCGCCTTGGCCTATTCCGCGTCGTTCTTCGGTGGCGTTTTCTCAATAATCTGTCTGATGCTGTTGGCCCCACTACTGGCAAAGATCGCACCGCATTTTGGCTCGCGTGAAATTTTCCTTGCCGCTCTTCTTGGCATGATCCTTGTGGTATTGGCCCACCGTGGCCAGATTTTCGCCGCTGGTATGTTGGCCGCCTTCGGTATTTTCCTCCAGACAGTCGGGCTTGAGCCGATCACCTACTCGCGCCAGTTCACCTTTGGCCAGACATGGCTTACCTCCGGCGTGGACCTGATCGTTGTGGTGCTGGGCCTCTTTGCGCTGAGCCAAGCGTTTCTATTACTTACACAACCCGACGAAAGCCCCAAACTGACGTCGATTAAAGGCTCCATGCTCTCAGGACTGAAAGAGTTGTGGCTCTATAGGCGGGTGGCAACGGTTTCTTCCAGCTTTGGCGTGCTGATGGGCATGATCCCCGGTGTGGGGGAGTTCACAGCACAGTTCATGTCCTACACCTATGCCCAGAAAACCTCGAAAACGCCCGAGATGTTTGGCAAGGGCGCGCCCGAAGGCCTGATCGCGTCGGAGGCGGCCAATAACGCCGTGCCTGCGGCGGCGATGATCCCGCTCTTGGCGTTAGGCATTCCCGGCGAGGCGCTGACGGCGATGATGCTCTCCGTGTTCTATGTGCATAATGTCATCCCCGGTCCGCAGCTTTTCCAGAACGACATGGACTTTGTCATGGCGCTTTACCTCGCTCTGCTGGTGCTTAATGTGATTGTGCTGATCTTCCTGATGTTCTCCACCAATCTGCTCACGCGGATCATCGAGCTGCCCACGAGGCTTATCGGTGTGACGATCCTGCTGTTGGGGTTTGTCGGGGTCTATAGCCTGCGCAATTCTATCACTGACTGCGCGATTGCGGCGGTGTTTGGCATTTTTGGTGTGATCCTCAAACGCCTAAACCTGCCGATTGTGCCAATTATCCTCGGTATGGTCCTTGGCGGGATTATGGAGACAAAGCTGCGCTCCGCCATGCCACGGGTGAAAAACCCCCTTGATATGATCGAGCGGCCCATTGCGATGATCATTTTTGCAATGATCCTGATTGTGATCGCCCTGCACATCCGCACCCTGATAAAAGATGCGCGCAACCCGCCGCAGGACGTAGACACCGATATTCACCCCACCCAGGGTGGCGGCCAGTAAAGGAGCAAACCCATGACCAAAACCATCCTCGTGATCGGCACCTACGACACCAAAGACGAAGAGCTGCACTATGTCGCCGAGCGGATTGAAGCGATGGGTGGCAAGGTCGTCTCAATGGATGTGAGCGTGCTGGGCGATCCGTCCAAGCCTACTGACTGGTCCAAGCATCAGGTGGCCGAGGCGGGCGGGGCGTCGATCAAGGCCGCCATCGACAGTGGCGACGAGAATACTGCGATGCAGATCATGGCGCGCGGCGCTGCGTTGCTCACAGCGCAACTTCATGCAGAGGGCAAGATGGACGGCATGATTGTGCTCGGCGGGACCATGGGGACCGATCTGGCGCTCGATTGTGCGCAGGCGCTTCCAATGGGTGTGCCGAAATACGTCGTCTCCACCGTCAGTTTTTCACCGATCATCCCGACGGAACGGCTCAGCCCCGATATCCAGATGATCCTGTGGGCAGGGGGCTTGTATGGCCTGAACCCCATTTGCAAATCCTCGCTCTCCCAAGCGGCAGGTGCAGTTCTGGGTGCTGCAATGGCGGTGGAAAAACCTATCTCGACGCGCCCTGTGATTGGGATGACATCGCTGGGGTCGTCGTGCCTGAAATATATGAAGTTACTGCGCGATCCGCTGCATGAACGCGGATTTGATGTGGCGGTTTTCCACGCTACAGGCATGGGCGGCATGGCGTTCGAGGCGCTCGCACGGCAAGGCCAGTTCGCCGCGGTGATGGATTTCTCGTTGCAAGAGTTGAGCAATCTTGTGGGCGGCTCTGTTGTTCACTCAGGCGCGGACCGATTAACCGGAGCAGGAGCCAAGGGCGTCCCCCAGATCGTTGCGGCGGGATGTGCCGACCTCATCGACTTTGCCGGCTGGCAGGATATTCCGACACAATACAATGACCGTCCGTTCCATGCCCACAACCGTCTGATCAAATCGGCGGCGCTGTCAGGCGAGGAGCGGCGTGGCGTGGTGCAGGAGATGGCCGGGCGCCTTGCGGGTGCCACGGGGCCGGTTCATGTGTTGATGCCCACCCACGGTATCGAGGAATGGGACAAAGAGGGCGGGCCTGCCCATGATCCTGACGCGCTGGCCGCGATGGTAGACGAGATGGCGAAATCTGTGAAAGCCCCAACCGAATTGAGCCTACTCGACTGTCATATCAACGACCCCGCTTTCGCGGATGCGGCGCTGGCCGTTCTCGACGGCTGGATCGCGGATGGGACAGTGAAAACGACGCTTTAGGGCTTTGCAAAGGCTGGATGCGCAGCGGCGGCCTCGCGCACCAACTCTGCTATCGCTTCGAGCTTTTCCGACAGGGCGGATGATTTACGCCAGATCATCCCCACCGTGCGTTTGGGATGCGGCGCGCCCATGGGGGCGATGTTGACACTGGCGGAGCGCGTCTCGACCGGAATTGCCATTTCAGGGATCAGCGTCACGCCAATTCCTGCGCCCACCATCTGCACCAAAGTCGTGAGCGAGGAGCCATCGAGCCCCTCACGCGGCAGCGTATTGCGCAAGGAGCAGAACGAGAGCGCCTGATCGCGGAAGCAATGACCTTCCTCCAGCAACAACAGTTTCATTTGGCTCAGCGTGTCCATATCCGGCACAGGGCGCCCTGCATCATGGGCTGGGCGCACCAGCACCATCGCTTCGTCAAAAAGTGCGACCTCGGTGAACGCAGGTTCGGACACGGGCAGGGCCACGATGGCGCAGTCGAGCTTGCCGTCACTTAACTCCTCAATCAGCTTATGGGTCATCGTTTCGCGTACCAGAAGGTCAATTTCGGGGTGCGCAGCGGTGATGTGCCCAATGACGGAGGGCAGCAGATAGGGCGCAATCGTGGGGATTACCCCGATGCGCAGGCGGGTGAGGACCGCACCACCAGCACCGCGCGCCATTTCTGACAGCGCTTCGGCCTCGCGCAATATCTCGCGCGCACGCGGTGCAAACTGCTCACCAAACGGGGTGAGGCGCACCTGTCGCGCACTGCGCTCGAAGAGCTGGAGACCCAGCGCGCTTTCAAGGGCTGCAATCTGTGCCGAGAGCGCAGGCTGTGAGATCGCGCACATCTCGGCGGCGCGGCCAAAATGAGCTTGGCGTGCGACCGCCTCAAAATACCGCAGCTGCTTGAGCGTAAAATTGATCATAGGTTTAAGTTATCATACTTATCAGAAAATCAAACTTAAACATATGGCGCGAGCTTGTTAGAATACTTCTAAGGGGCTGCGAATCCCCACCCCGATTTTTCAGACAGTGGAGAGAGATTATGATGGACGGATCAGACAACGGCGAACAGGGCGGTTGCCCAATGGGTTTCGGCGCGGGCAAGCAGACGACGAACTCCGCACGCTCCAATCGTGACTGGTGGCCAAACCAGCTTAACCTCAAAATTTTGGGCCAGAACCAGCCTGCCTCCGACCCGATGGGTGGCACGTTTAACTATGCGGAGGCCTTCAAGCAGCTTGATCTGGATGCCGTGAAATCCGACATCTATGCGTTGATGAAAGACAGTCAGGATTGGTGGCCCGCCGATTACGGCCATTATGGCCCGTTCTTTATCCGTATGGCGTGGCACTCCGCAGGAACATACCGCACGGCAGACGGTCGCGGCGGCTCTACCTCCGGCTCACAACGCTTTGCGCCCCTGAACTCGTGGCCCGACAACGGCAACCTCGACAAGGCACGCCGCCTGCTGTGGCCGATCAAACAGAAGTACGGCAACAAGATTTCATGGGCCGACCTGATGATCCTCGCGGGCAACTGCGCGCTTGAGGATATGGGTTTCGAGACATTCGGTTTCGCCGGTGGTCGTGCGGATATCTGGGAGCCTGAAGAAGATATCTATTGGGGCGCCGAGGAAATTTGGCTCGAAGAATCCGGTGGGGAAAACACCCGCTACACCGGCGCGCGTGATCTGGAAAACCCGCTGGCTGCTGTGCAAATGGGCCTGATCTACGTGAACCCTGAAGGACCGGACGGGAACCCCGATCCCCAAGCTTCCGCGCATGACATCCGTGATACATTTGCGCGCATGGCGATGAACGATGAAGAGACTGTGGCGCTGACAGCGGGTGGTCACACCTTTGGTAAAGCGCACGGCGCAGGCGATGCAGCTTTGGTCGGCGCAGAACCTGAAGGCGCATCGATCGAGGCACAAGGCCTTGGCTGGCTCTCCACATACGAGAGCGGAAAGGGTGTGGACGCGATCACATCCGGCATCGAGGGCGCATGGACGCCCACCCCGACCACATGGGACATGTCCTATTTCGACACGCTTTTGGGCAACGAGTGGGAATTAACCAAATCCCCCGCAGGTGCCCAGCAGTGGCGCCCGGCAAAAGGTGCTATGAGCGATGCGGTACCAGACGCCCATGACGACCGCAAACATGCCCCGATGATGACCACAGCGGATATGGCGATGAAAGTGGACCCTGCCTATCTGGAAATCTCCAAGCGGTTCCACGCCAATCCCGACCAGTTCGCCGACGCCTTTGCACGCGCGTGGTTCAAGCTGTGCCACCGCGATATGGGTCCGACATCGCGCTACTTGGGCAAAGAAGTCCCGACCGAAGTGCTGGTGTGGCAGGACCCGATCCCTGCGCCAGATCACGCGTTGGTCGGTGATGCCGATGTGGCAACGCTCAAGGAGCAGATACTTGCTTCCGGTCTGAGCACCGCAGAGCTGGTCTCGACCGCTTGGGCCTCCGCCTCCACCTTCCGCGGTTCTGACAAACGCGGCGGTGCAAACGGTGCACGCATCCGTTTGGCCCCAATGAAGGACTGGGAAGTGAACCAGCCTGCACAGCTTTCACGCGTTTTGGAAAAGTTGGAGGCGATCCGCGCTGATTTCGGCAAGCCGATTTCGATGGCGGATATGATTGTGCTGGCGGGAACTGCTGCTGTTGAAGCGGCGGCCAAGGCTGGTGGTCACGATGTGACGGTACCGTTCACACCCGGACGTGGTGATGCAAGCCAAGAGCAGACAGATGTAGAAAGCGTTGATGTGCTCAAGCCTGCGGTTGACGGTTTCCGCAATTATGCTGCGCGTGAGTTCAAAGTCTCTGCCGAAGAGCTTTTGGTGGACCGCGCGCAACTGCTGACGCTCACAGCGCCAGAAATGACTGTGCTGGTTGGTGGTTTGCGCGTCCTTGGTGCCAACTATGAGGGTACATCGCATGGCGTTTGGACGGACAAGCCCGGCACGTTGAGCAATGATTTCTTCCGTGCGCTTATGGACATGGGTGTGACGTGGAAATCGGTATCCGAGACTGGCGATGTGTTTGAAGCACATGACACCTCCACGGGTGAAGTGACCCGCACGGGCACCCGCGTCGATCTTGTCTTCGGCTCCAACAGCCAACTGCGCGCATTGGCCGAGGTCTATGCTGCAGGTGACGGCGAGGCTCTGTTCGTGGACCAGTTTGTAAAAGCTTGGGTTAAGGTCATGGAGTTGGACCGCTTTGATCTGCGCTAAGCCTCAATCATAGAAATAGAAAAGGGCGCTCTTCAAATTGGAGGGGCGCCCTTTTTTGTGTGCTTGTGCCAAGGGCCGAACCACGTGATAATCGCAAGGCTTTTGAGGATGAACAGATGACCGATACCCCGCAGCAGTTGGATGATATTGCCCGGCAAATTCTGAAGGTGCCGAGCAGTGGTCGCCGTTTGGTTGCCTTGGCGGGAGCGCCAGCCAGCGGAAAATCGACGATGGCAGAGGGGTTGGCGGCGGCATTGGATAGGGCAGGCGCCACGTCGCAAGTGGTGCCGATGGACGGCTTTCATCTGGACAATCGACTGCTGAGCGCGCGCGGTCTGCTTGCGCGCAAAGGCGCGCCTGAGACGTTCGACGCAGATGGATTTGTGCAACTGGTAAGGCGCCTCAAGGAGGAGCGGGAGGTTGTCTATCCGCTGTTTGACCGCGCGCGCGATATCGCGATTGCGGGTGCGGGATGTGTTGGTCCTGACTGTGACGTGGTCGTGGTTGAGGGAAACTACCTGCTGTTTGATGCGGACCCTTGGCGCGGGCTGGCGCGGATGTGGGATATGTCGATTCGTATCGCGCCCCCCATTGAGGTGCTGCGCGACAGGCTGGTTGCGCGTTGGATTGACCATGGTCTGAGCGCGCAGGATGCGCTGGCGCGGGCGCAGGGTAATGACCTTGAAAATGCAGCGGTAATTGCCGCGAAAACTCTGCCTGCTGATATCACGCTCTAGGGGGTCTGGACGCACACAAGGGCACAGCAACAACTGCCGTGCCCTTGTGTGCGTCAAAGCAGGTTCTCAGCCGTTGCGGTTGAGAACTTCCTGACCGTTGTAAACCAAGCGCGAAGACCACGGGATCGGGTTGCGCAGGGCGTGGTGCGCCATGCAGGCATTCTCGGCCTCATCCATCAAATCCATAATCAGCTCCTGCGGCTCGTCGCTGTCGATCAGCACATGGGTCTCGATCCCCAATGTCTCACCCTCGGTGGTGTGGCCTAGATCGCGCATGTTGCTCAGGTTCGTTTGAAAGCGCACTTTTTGCTCGATATTCATCGACTTGATCTTGATTTTGCGCGCTGTGTAGATGTCTGTCAGGTGTGTCATCAGGCAAAAGGCGATGCCTGCACACATATACGCCAGCGGCGGTGGGGCGGTGTCATCACCCACAGGGGTCTGCTCATCGCAATAAAGTTTGAGCGGCGAGAAGCCCGGAATATTGACTTGCACGAGGCCCGATTTTTTCTGACGGTCGTGTGCTTCGGCGGTCACATTGACCTCGAACTGCAGCGGTTCTGGCGGGCGGCCTTTTTTGAACGGGCTCGGCTCGTATTGTGTGGGCGCGGGTATGCGGTCTGCCCGCTCGCCCACGTTGTAGCTGTTTGTCTCGGTCATGTGATGGATCCTTGTGGTGGGTGGTATTGGGACCGAGGGCAGCGTTATGCATCATCGGCTCTGGCAGAAACGTGACCAGAGATACCAGCGCAGTCAAGGGCAGGGGAAAAGTACAACTTCAACGTGTTTGCAGGTGATTTAGGCAAAATTTACCCCCTGACGCGGTCCAATTCTGGATCATACAGCGCTGGTGCGGTGACCGTGGCGGGGGCCAGATGCCCCAAGACATCGATGCGCAAGGCAGTGCCCTCAGCCGCAAGTTCAGGCTTCACAAATGCATAGGCGATGTTGCGGTTGATCCTATGACCGTAGCCGCCCGACGTAACAGTTCCCACAACCTCCCCACCATGTATCACCGACGCACCGCCATGCGCGGGCGCGCTCCCATGGTCGAGTAGCAAGGTCACAAGCCGCCGCGATGGTCCTGCCTTTACCCGTTCCGCAAGAGATTCCTTGCCGATGAAGTTTTCCTTTTCCATCTGCACAAACCGCTCCAGGCCAGTCTCGAAAGGGTCAAATTCGGTCAAAATTTCTGCCTTCCAGTGCAAATACCCTTTCTCCAAGCGCATGGCCTCTACCGCATGAGCCCCAAACAGGCGGATCCCGTGCGCCTTTCCCGCGTCCTGCAGCGCGAGATATGCGGCATAGAGAGAGGCATTGGGGATGTGGATTTCATAGGCTAGCTCTCCCGAAAAGCTGACGGCCATGACTGTTGCAGGCGCGAACCCGATGAAGCACTCGCGCACAGACAGCCAAGGAAAGGCCGCAGCGGACCAATCGGCGCGGCTTACCAATTGCATGACATCGCGAGCTTTGGGTCCGGCCACCACAAGGATTGTCATGTCGTTTGTCAGTGATGTGATTTGCACATCCTCGTCCGCGTGTAGGTGAGCGCGCAGCCAATCCATGTCGTGGAATTCAGACGCCGCCGCCGATCCGTACCAGATGCGCTCAGGGCCACGATCAGAGGCGGGAATGTTCGCCAAAGTCGCCTCCGCTTTGAGCATGCCGTGATGATTGAGCAGATAGGCAAGGCCCACGCGGCCTGCCTTACGCGGCAGGCGCCCGCAAATCATGCGGTCGAGGAAGGAAGCCGCATCCGAGCCTGTAATCTCGATCCGGTTGAACCCGTTCACCTCACAAAGCCCGACGCTGTTTTGCACGGCTGCAACTTCTTCGGCCACGACGGGAAAAGACTCGTCAAAGTGAAACCCGTGGGTCACGTGGAAGTCAGGGGTAGGCTTGAAAAACTCGGCCCGCTCCCATCCATTTACAACTGTGAACTCGGCCCCCTCGGCCGCAAGGATAGGGGTGAGCGGCGTTGTTTTTGCCATGCGCCCTGCGGGGCGGTGCTCATTGGGGAAGTGGAAGCGGAATTCGTTTTGATAGTCCTCGATGGCTTTCAGCGCTGTCAGCTCCACATTGGTGTGGCCCGCAAAGCGGCGCGGATCGATGCACCATGTGTCATAGCAAGCCTCGCCATGGACGATCTGCTGGGCCAGCAGCCAGCCATGCCCACCGCCTTCGCCAAGGCCCGCGCGCAGGCCGATGATGCAAAAGGCGTTCCGTTTGTTCGGGATGGGACCGACCAGTGGCGCACCGTCGATGGTGTATGTAATGGGGCCGTTCACAATGGTCTTGATGCCCACTTCGGTAAGCGCAGGCATACGCTCAAACGCGCCCTCCAGCACATCCGTGACGCGGTCCAGATCGTCGGGGCACAGCGCGTTCACAAAATGCGGGTCAATCCCGTCCATCCCCCATGTGCGGCAATCCTGTTCGTAGAAACCCACCAGCAAGCCGTTTTTTTCCTGACGGCAATAGTAATCGCTGATCGGACAGCGGAGCAGGGGCATCCGGTGCCCCGCATTCGCAATCGCGGGGATATCTTCGGTGACAAAATACTGGTGTTCCATTGAAGTCACCGGATGATGAACGCCCATCATCGCGCCCACTTCGTTCACGCGGTAGCCGCAGGCGTTTACCACAATCTCGCAGTCGATATCGCCATGGGCGGTATGCACGGTCCAGCTGTCGTCTTTGTGCTGGGTCAGGGCAGTGACCGGCGTGTTGCGGTAGATTTCTGCACCCGCCTTGCGCGCCCGCCGCGCCAGCGCCTGACACAGGCTGGCGGGATCAATGTCACCATCGTTGTCATCCCACAGACCGCCCAGCAGGTTATCGGTCGAGATCAGCGGATGCCGCCGCGCGCACTCCGCAGCATCGAGGATTTCAAATTCGACCCCCATTCCCTTTGCCATTGACGCAAAGTGGCGGTAGCCATCCATCTGCGCTGCGGTGTTGGCAAGCCGGATACCTCCATCTCCATGATTATAGCTCACGGGATAATCTGCATCATCGCGCAGTTCTTTATAGAGGTTTATCGAGTGGGTTTTGAGACCCACCATCGTTTGGTTCATCCCAAAGTTTGTCACCTGAGCTGCGGAATGCCACGTCGTGCCAGAAGTGAGCTCATCGCGCTCTACCAGAACAACATCGCTCCATCCCTCTTGCGTCAGATGATATAGCGTGGAGCAGCCTGCAATCCCGCCTCCGATGACTACAACGCGTGTTTGCGATTTCATGTGACGCCCCGATGGTTGTTTGGCGCATCAATTAAGAAATGTGATCTGGGGTCAATAATTAACTAAGATATCGTCGAAGGTTGCTGGCATGGTCTCGGTCTATGGCTCCCAAGATTGTGAAGACGTACGCCATCTTTCCAGGGCGGCAAGCACGACACACTCCCGCAGCAGCGCAATTCACGCTAACGCGCACGGTCCAAGGAGCGAAGGCTAAGGGTTAAAATAAGTAATCCGCCAAAATGTGCCGACGGTTGCAGCCCCGTAAATCCGAAGCCCACCGAACGCGTGGATAGCCGTTGAGCAGGCCAAATCCGAACGATACATGGAAGTAACTGCTGATTCACCAGCGTCCTCAATTTGGCGAAAACCCTTTTGTGAGTAGGAGAACAAAGCCAACTCTAACGCCCTCAAACCCATTCAGCAAAAAAACGGAATTGATGCCCCAAGCAGGTTGCCCGCACCGCCTACCACTCTAAGTTTACGTGAAAGCAAAGGGATGCTGAGCAGAATGACGCAACCGCCGATCATTATCGCCGAGTCCATTGGTAAGTCATTTGGTGATTTCGCAGCACTGACAGACGTAGACCTGACAGTGCATCAAGGGGAGCGCGTTGTTATTTGCGGCCCCTCCGGATCTGGAAAATCCACTCTCATCCGGTGTTTCAACGGACTTGAGAACCACGATGAGGGGCGCCTGAGCGTTGATGGTCTGGAACTGCATCCCGAAGCGCCGGGCATGCGGCAATTGCGGCAGGATGTTGGGATGGTGTTTCAGCAATTCAACCTGTTTCCGCACCTGACCATTTTGGAAAACCTGATGATTGGCCCGATGAAGGTCCGCAAACAAGACCGCAGCACCGCAGAGGCGACGGCGCGTAAATACCTTGAGCGTGTGCGCATCCCAGAGCAGGCGGACAAGCGCCCCGCGCAGCTGTCGGGCGGCCAGCAACAGCGTGTGGCCATTGCACGTGCGCTGTGCATGGAGCCGCGGGTGATGCTGTTTGACGAGCCCACCTCTGCGCTAGACCCTGAAATGATCGGTGAGGTGCTTGATGTTATGGTTGAGCTTGCCGGTACGGGGATGACGATGGTCGTCGTGACCCATGAGATGGGATTTGCCCGCAAGGTCGCCGATACGATGGTCTTCATGGAAGCGGGGCGCATCGTCGAAGTGTCCCCGCCCGAGACATTTTTTACCGCGCCCACCAGTGATCGCGCCCGCGTCTTCCTTGACCAGATATTGGAGCACTGAAGCGTGCGCACGGCACCTCCGTCTACCTTCAAACGGGTTCTGAATGCTCCTGCGGTCGCTGTGGCGCTTTATGCCGCCATTGTGGGCGTGATCGTGTGGACGTCCTACACGGGCGCCCAGCAGATGGGCTATAACTGGCAGTGGTATCAAATCCCCAAATACATCTACACTTTCACCGATGACGGGTTTCAGGCGGGTGAAATTTTGACCGGCCTTTGGGCTACAATTGTGCTGTCATTGACGTGTTTTATTCTCGCAACCTTGCTGGGGCTGGGCGTCGCGTTGCTGCGTCTTTCGGGATTGATCGTCGGCAAGGCGGTTGCGATTGGCTATCTTGAGTTTGTGCGCAACATCCCTCTGCTGGTGCTGCTCTATCTGTTTTACTACGTACTCGGGCCGATCTTTGGTCTTGATCGCTGGACTGCCGCGGTGCTCACGCTCAGCGTTTATCACTCTGCCCTGATTTCCGAGATTTTTCGCGCGGGTATTAACTCGGTCGCGGTCGGGCAGTGGGAGGCTGCTGCGTCCATAGGAATGAGCAAGGCCCAAGCCTACCGTTATATTATCCTGCCCCAATCAGTCCGCTTCATGCTGCCGCCGTTGACGGGAGAGATTGTAAACCTGATCAAGTCTTCCGCAATTGTCAGTGTGATTGCTGTGGCGGAGCTGACCACCGTCGGGCGCAACATAATCTCGGAGACGTACATGAGCTTTGAGATTTGGTTCACGATTGCAGCCGCTTATCTGGCACTTACCCTCGTTTTGTCCTTTGGCGTCACGGCGCTGGAGCGACGTTTTACCACTGAGACCTGAACACCAACCCCAAGGAGAGACTTATGTCACTTACACGAAGAAAAATTATGTCAAATACGCTTGGAATGGCTTTTGCTGCCCTGACAAGCACAGTGATGACGCTACCGGCCTTTGCCCAAAGCACAACACAGACGCTCAGCTCTGAATCCGTGATCGAGACGATCAAGCAAGACGGCGTGATCCGCATCGGCCTGTCGATCTTTACTCCGTGGTCCATGCGCGATGTAAACGGTGAGCTGATCGGTTTTGAGTTGGACGTGGGCCGCGAGCTGGCCAAAGACATGGGCGTGGACGTAGAGTTTGTGCCGACCGCATGGGATGGCATCATTCCACAACTTGTTTCGGGCAACTTCGATGTCATCATTTCTGGCATGTCGATCACGCCCGCGCGCAACCTGACGGTCAATTTCACACAGCCCTATGCCTATTCCGGTCTCACGATCCTGTCCAACACAGCCATGACCGAAGGCTTTGCACTTGAGGATTATAATTCGCCCGACGTAACCTTCGCCGCGCGGCGTGGCGGCACACCTGCGACCACAATCGCCCAGCTGTTCCCCGAAGCCACGTTGCTGCTGTTTGACGAAGATGGTGCCGCAACCCAAGAAGTACTGAACGGCAACGCCCATGCCAATATGCAGGCAGAGCCAACGCCGTCAATCGAGGCACGGCGCTATCCGGATAAGCTGTCTGTACCGTTCGGCCAGACCTTTCTGGCGACCGGTGAGGGCTTTGCCTTGCGCAAGGGGGACGGCGATGCGCTCAACTTCTTCAACAACTGGATTGCTGTGAAGCAGGCCAGCGGCTGGCTCAAGGAACGCAACGACTACTGGTTCAAAGGCAATAACTGGGAAGATCAGGTTAGCCAGTAAGGACCGACAAGCGTGCCCTCATTCCTCAAACGTCTCGTCTGGGCCGACTGGCTGATACTCATCGTCCTGATAGGGGCGGTGGGCTACGTCGGCCTGCGGATTGAGGGCACGCTCAACTACGCGTGGCGCTGGGAGCTGATCCCCGATTACATCATCCGCTACCGCGAAGACCGACAAGAATGGTTCGCCAATCTTCTGCTACAGGGGCTATTTGCGACGATCCGCATCTGTATCTACGCAGGGATTCTGGCGGCGATCTTTGGCACCATACTCGGCGTGGCGCGCTGCGCCGATAACCTGACGATCCGTTTGCTGGCGCGCACCTATCTTGAAGTGCTGCGCAATATTCCTCCTGTTGTTATCATCTTCATCTTTTTCTTCTTTCTGTCCCAACAGCTTATCGACGCCCTCAACATGAACGCATGGGCCCGCGGTATCGCGCGCAGTGACACTGCATGGCTCTGGGAATTTTTCTTTGGCGACATGCGCCGCTTTCCATCGCTTGTCTCCGGCGTGCTGGTCCTCGGCCTGTTTCAGGCAGCGTTTGTCGGCGAAATCGTGCGGGCAGGCATCCAATCGATCCCAAAAGGCCAATTCGAAGCGGCGCGCGCCATCGGCATGACCCGATTTCAGGAAATGCGGTATATCGTGATGCCTCAAGCGCTGCGAAAAGTTGTCCCGCCGATGGCGAACCAGTTCATCAGCCTCATAAAGGACAGCTCCATCATCTCTCTGATTTCGGTGCAGGAACTGACCTATAAAACGGTGGAACTAGTCGCCTCGACACGGTTGATATTCGAAGCATGGCTGACCACCGCCGTATTTTACTTCATACTCTGCTTTGGCCTATCGTTGCTGTTCAGACGGTTAGAAGAGCGTTAGCCTATTTGGTCCGGGGGCCTAAAATCATCCCGTTGCACGACGGTATGGCGCCTCAAGTGGCTCGTTTTGGGTACCTCTAAGTAAGTTTTCAATATACATGGCGGCGTAATTCCACAGAAATGATTTCACGAGATTACTGCATATGAATGACCCCAATGATCTACAGGCCTTTCTGAGCGAAGCATGGCGCCATATCTCTCGAGGTGTGGCCGACAGTCGGTCACCGGCACGTTATCCTACGTTCGTAACGGTCTCGCAGAATGGTCGACCCGAAGCACGGACCGTTGCGCTGCGTGGAGCTTCCCGTTCTGGTTCTTTTCTTGAGGTGCATACGGATATTGCGACTGCAAAAATTGAGGCACTCCTGAATAATCCGATTGCTGCATTTCACGTATGGTTGCCACGTGCAGATTTGCAGATCCGGCTCACTGCCGAAGTTGAAATCCTGACGGGGCCGGACGTGGATGCGCAATGGGAGCGGGTGCCGCCTGCCTCGCGTGTGTCCTATGGCACTGTGCCTGATCCCGGCACACCCATTGAAGACGTCTACAGTTACGAAAAGCCTGCTGACCGTGATCGCTTTGCCGTTTTGCGGTGCAATCTGTCTGAAATTGATCTCGTTCATCTGGGGGCACGGCACAGGCGCGCGGCCTATTTTGCGCAAGATGGCTGGGCAGGCAGCTGGCTGGCGCCGTGAAAAGGCACTTCCATAATTTGAAGGTCTGTTTGCCTTGACCAAGACAAACTGGCCTTCAAAGTCGGAGACCTTATAAGCCTTGTCGCGGGATCTCAGGTCGCGGGCCTAAATATATGGTATGAAACTCCCGCAGAGCGTTTCAATGCATATGTTGCGTCGATCAGTTGAGACCGCCGGACTATGCAGACTTTCGCTGCGCGCGCACCAATGCCTGCTTCTGAGCAGTCATTCACAAGATCCTTCAAGCAAACGGCCGTCAGCATGCAAAGGCAGACAATTGGCACGCAGCTCGGAATTTCGGATTATGCCAATGTCCTAAATTGGGTGGGTGATATCCCAGTGCGATGTCGAAAAAATCGCGCGAAATCACCTGCATTAGCGTACCCAAGATCCAGTGAAATCTCCAAAA
>CBDTVN010000045.1:0-21740 GCA_965364195.1 uncultured Sulfitobacter sp.
TTGCACTGAATGGCTCAGCGAGCAGAGAGCAGATGTATGCAGATAAAGCGGCAGTAGTCAAAGATGCTAGTATGGCAACCGCAGCATCTAATGTGGACCTACACACGACGCCGTCAGAAGATGCTCAGCCTAGGCGAACCTCCCCCGGCACGCAGGAACTTACTGCTCCCACGGATAAACAAGCCTCTTTGGCCGCTGTTCCTCATCAGACGCATCCAAACGTAACTCTGGCAGCACATACGCTTTTCAGTGGCCCCCTCACTCAAAGTAGCCTCAGTGCAAATTCGGGAAAGTCATTACTACTCCCAACCGAAATGCACGAGGCTCTCAGTTGGGATCCCGCACGCCTCGCGAGTACAGCAAATGCAACGGCACTCCCGACAAGGGCTGACATAGCGCCTCACGTCGCGCGACAGTTGGTTGAAGTCATGGCGCAAGCGGCCCACCGCCCCGTGGAGATTGCACTCTCCCCACAGGAATTGGGGCGCGTGAGAATGTCTGTTCATGCCGAAGATGGTGCGATTATAGTTAACATCGTCGCCGAAAGGGCAGACACACTCGATCTCATGCGGCGCCACATTGACCAGCTAGGTCAGACCTTCCGCGCCATGGGGTACGAATCAATCTCGTTTGCCTTTGGGCATGGCGATGACACGGGCCCTCAAACAGACGGCAGTGACGGCAGCCAAGCAAATGGCGCCTCGAATAATGGCGGCGCGGCCGACACGCCCACAGATCAAAATGAACCCGCTCTCATTCAACTTGACCGCGTACCGACCACTGGCGTCGATATCCGCTTGTAAGGAACCAAAATGATCTCTCCAACACTCACGTCTTCCTCCGTCTCTGGCGCTGCAGGAGCAACGGCAGCGGCCTTGCCGTCTTCCTCCGCAGTCTCTTCCGACTTTGAAACCTTCATCAAAATGCTGACCACGCAGGCAAAATATCAGGATCCTTTAGAGCCACTCGACAGTTCTGAATATGCCGCGCAGCTGGCCCAGTTTTCGATGGTGGAGCAGCAGGTACTGTCAAACGACCTCCTCACCGCGCTCACCAGTCAACTGGGGAGCAGCACGATGGGGCAAATGGCGGGATGGATCGGAATGGAAGCGCGCACCACCGCGCCAGTACCCTTTGACAGCGCCCCCATTTCTGTCCTGCCGACACCGCCCGCAGGTGCGACCGAGATGGAATTGGTAATCTATGATGCCAATGGGCGTGAGGTTGGCCGCAACCCGATGCCAGTCTCTTCCGATCCTGTGCTTTGGGCTGGAGTGCAGCAGGGCGGAGCACCTTTACCTGCAGGCCTTTACCGATTTGAGGTAGAATCTACGGGTGCTGACGGTGCTCCACTGCCCTCGACCAAAGCGGAAACCTATGCGCGCATCGTAGAAGTTCAGACCCTTGGCCTTGAGACCCGTGTGGTCTTTGAAGGCGGCGCAGAAGCCCCAGCGAGCAGTATTTCAGCATTGCGTGAATCCGTTTAGCGATCTGCAAACATGAGTGCAGCATAAGCGAATGGCATCACAGCACGCCGTAATCGTCCCAGCTCAAACCGGCGTAGCGGCGCGCGCATGGCTCTTGGGTATAATAAATCGGGCTGTTTGCCCTGAACGAGCTGTGCAAGGAGCGCGCCACTATAGCTGCCCATCGCAACCCCGTTTCCATGATAACACATGCCCGCCCACAGCCCTTTTGCCGTGGGAACAGGGCCTGCAAACGGCAGCATATCGCGTGCAAGGCTCACCATGCCAGACCAGCTATGAGCTGTCTCGACGGCTCGCCACGCAGGAAACATCTGAATAAAATCTGACCGTATTTTCGCTGTTGCGCGTCGTTCTGCGGCCTGCCCCGTAAATAGTCCACCTCGCATTCCAAACAGAAAACGGCGATCCGGCATCAGCCTGAAATAATGCAGGAGGTTTCTGGTGTCATAGGCCATCTGATCGGTGGTCCAGCCTGCTGCTGCCAGCTCATCATCGGACAGGGGGCGGGTCACAATGACGTTGGACTGACTAGGCATATACCGCCCGGCGAGCCACGATGGCACGTCCTCCGAGGAATAACCGTTTGTCGCAACAATCACCTGATCCGCTTGTAATGCATGGCCGTTTGTCCTCAAGCACCAGCCATCCGATTCAAGTTTCAACTCCGCCACCGCGCTCTTTTCAAAGATCCGCGCACCGTTCGCCTCGGCAGCTTGAGCCAAACCGTTCAAATATTTGCGTGGGTTCAAGCCAAAACCCGCGTCTATTGTCAGCGCACCATGAAACGGACCGTTCATACCCAAAGCTGCCAATTCAGATTTATCGTGCAGAGTATGACCCACGCCGTAATTTTGGTGCAGGGTCGCAGCATCCTCTTCCAATGCCATCATATCCTTCGCACGGTGAGCAAGGACCGTTTCCCCTCGGGAATGGCGGTCAACGTTTACGCCAATTTCTTGGATCAATCTTTCAACAAGCTGAACCGCCGCGAGCTCGCTTCGGCGAAAATCAATACGTTCTTTAATACCAAAACGGCGATCAAGTGCTGCGTCCCCTGCCATTCCTCCACCGAGGCAACAAAATCCGCCATTTCGACCCGAGGCACCCCAACCAACGCGTTCCGCATCCAGAACTGTGACGCTAATCCCTGCGCGCGATAGGTGTAGTGCTGCTGAAAGTCCCGTAAAACCCGCACCAATGATTGCGACGTCCGTACGTGCGGTTTTGCCAAACGCTGGGCGCGCGGCGGATATGGCTGTCTGGTCCCACCAACATCCCGATCGCGGCCCTTCACCATAGGCGTATGCGTCAAACAAACGCTTCACGCGTTACGCTCGGCCGCCTGTGCGTCCTTTTGCGTGCGCACAGAATTACGCTTGGAGATCAGGGATGCCGTGATGACACCGATGGTCACAATCCCGATCATCAGCGTCGAAAGCGCGTTTATCTCTGGAGAGACACCAAGCCGCACCGCACTCCAGATCTTGATCGGAAGGGTAGTGGAGGACGGGCCGGAAACGAACGAAGCAATGACCAAATCATCAAGGCTGAGCGTGAAGGCCAAAAGCCAGCCGGAGATGACAGCTGGTGCGATAATCGGCAAGGTTACAAGGCGGAAAGCGTCAAAACGGTTGCAGCCCAGATCAAGGGCTGCTTCCTCCAGAGAGCGGTCAAAGCTGACCAAGCGCGAGGAGACAACAACAGACACATAACACATCGAGAAGGTCGTGTGGGCCAGCACGATTGTGAGCACACCGCGGTCCAACCCGATGCCGATAAAGAGCAGTAACAACGACAGGCCCGTGATGACTTCGGGCATGACAAGCGGCGCATAGATCATACCCGAGAATAACGTACGCCCGAAAAAGCGCCCTGAATTGACCAATACATAGGCCGCCATGGTTCCCAGGACGGTGGCGAAGGTAGAGGAGATCACGGCCACTTTGATCGTGACCCACGCCGCATTCAGGAATGCCTCATCGCGCAAAAGCTCCCCGTACCATTTGGTTGAGAAACCGGCCCAGACGGTGACAAGTTTCGAAGAGTTAAAGCTGTAGATCACCAGCAAAACCATGGGCAGATAGAGAAAGGCGAACCCGAGGGTGAGTGCCGTGATGTTAAACGGGCTGAGACGTTTCATGATTCCGCCTCCGCTTGTTTTTGCTGGTTCTTCTGGAACAACACGATCGGGATTATCAGGATCAGCAGCAGGATCACCGCCACGGCAGAGGCAACCGGCCAATCGCGGTTATTGAAGAATTCCTCAAACAGAATTTTGCCGATCATCAAGGTGCCAGAACCACCGAGCAGGGAGGGAATTACAAACTCGCCCAGCGCGGGGATGAACACCAGAAAACAGCCCGCGATAATGCCGTTCTTGGAGAGTGGTATGGTGACCAGCCAGAAGGCGGAAAGGCGCGAACAACCAAGGTCCTCGGCCGCTTCGATCAAACTATCGTCCATCCGATCAAGTGCTGCATAAATCGGCAGGATCATGAACGGCAGGTAGGTATATACGATCCCGATATAGACGGCAGTATTGGTATTCAAGATCGTAAGTGGCTCGGAAATCAAACCCGTCCAAAGCAGCAGTTGGTTCAACAGCCCTTCATTACTGAGGATGCCAATCCACGCATAAACGCGGATGAGGAACGAGGTCCAGAACGGCAGGATCACCAACATCATCAATGTCGCACGCCATTCCTGCGGTGCGCGCGCCATGCCATATGCCATGGGATAGCCGACCAACAGCGTCAGCACGGTTGAAATAAGTGCGATTTTCAGGCTGCTGAGATACGCTTTGTAGTAAAGATCATCGGTGGTCAGGAAAACGAAGTTCTCGAAATCAAGCCCTTGGATCAGCGCGCTAAAGCCATCCTTCATCGTCGGTGTATAAGGCGGAATCGCTAGGGCGATGTCTGACAGCGATATCTTGAACACAATCAGGAACGGCACCAGAAACAAGGCCAAGAGCCATGTGTACGGTACAGCAATCAGGGCAAAGCGGCGCATCCCTCAGCGCTCCAACAAAACGCCGGCAGTGGCGTTCCAGCGCACCCAGACTTTATCTTCCCACGTGATGTCACGGCGCGACAGGCGGCGGGTGTTGGCGATTTGCGCCTTGATGATCTGACCATCAGGCATTTTGACGTGATAAGTGCTCAGGTTGCCGAGGTATGCGATATCAAGGACTTCGCCCTGCACAGAGTTCTCTGCCTCCTCGGGCTTGTCCTTTGTGATGCTGATCTTCTCTGGCCGGATCGCGAGGTAGCACTCCTGCCCTTGGGTAAACGGCCGCTCAGACGTCGCCAAAATTGGTGCCTGGTTCACACCCCAATCGACAAAGTACTTGTCTTTGCCTGCCGCTTTGGCTGTTCCCTTGATGATGTTCACGTCACCGATGAAATCCGCCACATAGACACTGTTGGGTGCCTCATAGATGCCATCGGGCGTAGCGACCTGAATGATGCGCCCTTCGTCCATCACGGCCACGCGAGAGGCCACGGTCATCGCCTCTTCCTGATCGTGGGTGACGATGACGAATGTGGTGCCTGTCGTCTCTTGAATGTCCATTAGTTCAAACTGCGTATCTTGGCGCAGCTTTTTATCCAGCGCGCCCAGCGGCTCATCGAGCAGCAACAGCTTGGGTGCTTTTGCAAGACTACGGGCGAGGGCCACGCGCTGTCGCTGCCCCCCCGATATCTGGTGCGGCTTGCGCCGGGCGAACTTCTCAAGGCGTGTAAGCTTGAGCATCTCGGCCACGCGGTCGTCGATTTTATCTTTCGTTAACTTATCGCGGCGCAGGCCAAAGGCGATGTTCTCATAGATGCTCAGGTGCGGGAACAGTGCGTAAGACTGAAACATCATATTCACAGCACGCTGGTTCGGCGGCACGGCAGCGATATCCTCCCCTGCAAGCTCGATTGTGCCTTCGGTTACTGTTTCGAACCCGGCAAGCATGCGCATCATCGTTGTTTTGCCGCAGCCGGAGGGGCCAAGCAGCGCAAAGAATTCCTGTGCGTAGATGTCTTGGGTCAAATCGTCGATTGCCACGAAATCACCAAAGCGTTTGGTGACGTTCTTGAACCGAATTAGCGGTTTCTCGTTCGGATCATTCCAAGGGGCGAAAACAGATGTGCTCACGGGGTGTGTTCCTTGCGCGCAGCGCGTGGTGAAAAGGGCGACACCGTTTGGCGCCGCCCTTTTTTGTTGGTATCAGATGCCGGACTTGATCTTGGTCCAGCTACGCGTCACGACGCGTTGCACTTTTGGCGGAAAGGGCGTTGTGGTGAACAGGTTGTCCAATGTCGCCGCATCCGGATAAATCGCCGGATCACCACTTACGTCTTCGACCAAAAACTCCTGCGAAGCCTCATTGCCGTTTGCGTAATAAACATAGTTCGAGGCGGCCGCCATGTTCTGTGCATCCATGATAAAGTTCAGGAATTTATGCGCGCCTTCAACGTTCGGTGCGTCCACTGGAATGGCCATTTGGTCAAACCACATCTGCGCGCCCTCTTTGGCAGCGTTGTACGCGATTTCAACGCCATTTTCGGCCTCTGCCGCACGATCGCGCGCCTGAAGGATATCACCGGACCAGCCGACAGCGACACAGATATCACCATTCGCCAGCGCGTTGATATATTCAGAGCTGTGGAACTTTTGGATGTAAGGGCGGACCTGCAAAAAGACCTCTTCCGCCTTTGCAATCATTTCCGGATCATGGCTATCGGGGTCTTCACCGATGTACTTGAGCGCCATTGGCAGCATTTCAGCAGGCGCATCGAGGAAGTGAACACCGCAATCAGCAAGCTTCGCCATATTCTCGGGGTTTAGGACCAGCTCCAGCGAATCGATGGGTGCATCCGCGCCAAGGATTTCCTGAACCTTTCCAACGTTCACACCAATGCCCGTAGTGCCCCACATATAGTTTATGGAGTAAGCATTCTCGGGATCATATTGCTCGGTCCGTGAGGAAACGACATCCCACATGTTGGCAAAGTTCGTCAGCTGGGCTGTATCGAGTTTCTGGAACGCGCCTGCTGTAATCTGGCGTTGCAAGAACGTACCAGACGGCACAACGACGTCATAGCCGGAGCCACCCGCCAGTAACTTTGTTTCCAGCACTTCATTGCTGTCAAACACGTCATAGATGAGATCAATGCCGGTTTCTTCCTCGAACTTGGCCAGCAATTCTTCGTCGATATAGTCGGACCAATTGTATACGCGCACTTCTTCGGCAAAGGCTGTGCCGGCCATCAGGGCCATTGCTGCGGTGCCGGTCAAAATTGTCTTAATCATTAAGAGACTCCCAAAGGTGACGCCGGGTTGACCCAGCATTGGCGGGAATGTGATCAAATTTTTCACGCCTTGCCAAGTTGTTTCGGCATACCCCGCCCTGATCAGACACATTTTGTGCACCAATTCACCTGTCACAGTACCTCTGTTGATCAGTGTTTGATTGACCGCGCATTAATTTGATCATATTTTAGGCGCAGCCAAACTCTAGCCTGATAGGGGTCTCCCATGACAACCGTTTCCAACCATCTGCCGACCGCCGAACTCCAAGCACTCGACGCAGCGCACCACATGCATCCATTCACCACAAACAACGAGCTGAAAGAGCGCGGGGCGCGGGTGATCACAAGCGGCAAGGGCATCTATCTGCGCGACAGTGAGGGCAATGAAATCCTCGATGCCATGGCTGGTTTGTGGTGCGTTAACCTCGGCTATGGCCGTGACGAGTTGGTCAAAGTCGCAGCGCGCCAGATGCAAGAGCTGCCCTTCTATAACACCTTCTTCAACACCACGCACACACCCGTCATTGCACTTGCCGCCGAGCTGGCAAAGCTGGCGCCTGAAGGGTTGAACCACGTGTTCTTTGCCGGATCAGGCTCAGAGGCGAATGACACAAACCTGCGCATGGTTCGTGTCTATTGGGCCGAAAAAGGCCACCCCGAGAAATCACATATCATCAGCCGTCTTAATGGTTATCACGGCTCAACTGTTGGGTCCGGCAGCTTGGGCGGCATGACCTACATGCATGAACAGGGCGGCCTGCCGATCCCCGGCATCCATCATATCGGTCAGCCTGATTGGTATGCAGAGGGCGGCGATCACACCCCCGAAGAATTCGGCCTTGCGCGCGCGCAAGAGCTTGAGGCGAAAATCCTTGAGTTGGGCGCTGAGAAAGTTGCCGCATTTATTGCCGAGCCTGTGCAGGGCGCAGGGGGCGTGATCGTACCCCCCAGCACCTACTGGCCCGAAATCCAGCGTATCTGCGACAAATATAATGTGCTGATCATCGCGGATGAAGTGATTTGTGGTTTTGGGCGTACCGGAAACTGGTTCGGCTCCACCACTATGGGGATCAAGCCGCATATCATGACCATCGCGAAGGGGCTTAGCTCAGGCTATGTGCCGATTGGTGGCTCAATCGTCTGTGACGAGATTGCCGAAGTGATTAACGCAATCGAGTTCAATCATGGCTATACCTATTCTGGGCACCCAGTGTGTGCCGCTGTGGCGCTGGAAAACCTGCGCATCATGCAGGACGACAATATTATGGATCACGTGAAGAACGTGGCCGCCCCTGCATTCCAAGCCGTGCTGGACCAGTTGGCCGCGCATCCGCTGGTAGGTGGAGTGAACGTCAAAGGTATGATGGCATCCCTCCCCCTCACGCCACACAAGGAAAGCCGTGCCAAGTTTGCGATGGATACAGGCACGGTCGGCTTCATGTGCCGAGAGCGGTGCTTTGCCAACAATCTAGTGATGCGGCACGTCGGCGATCGGATGATCATTTCGCCACCGCTGGTAATCACACCCGATGAGATCGAGGTATTCCACAAACGCGCAAAAATGGCGCTGGATGAGACCTATAAAGCGCTCAAAGACGGCGATATGCTCAAAGCTGGCTCATAAACGGAAGGATCGGGGGCGTAAAAATTCGCCCCCGATCCTCAAAATCAAAGGCCAATTCTCTAAATCTGCATGAATTATAGGTAATCCACCCTGAATCCGGATGATTTTTCCCGTTTTGACGATATTCAGTTGCAAACGGGACCGCGTATGCGCTTACTTCCTGCTAGTGTTGATAATAATAAAGACCACAGGGAGCCATAAATTTGGCCGATACCAAGAGCACCGACGCATTCGTCGAGTTTGAGCGCGTACAGAAAAGCTATGATGGCGAGAACCTTGTCGTCAAAGATCTCAACCTCAGCATGCCCAAGGGCGAGTTTCTGACAATGCTTGGGCCCTCAGGGTCCGGCAAGACAACTTGCCTCATGATGCTGGCCGGTTTTGAAACAGCGACGCACGGCGATATCCGCCTCAACGGTACCTCGATCAATAACATCCCACCGCACAAGCGCGGCATTGGTATGGTTTTTCAGAACTATGCCCTTTTCCCGCACATGACCGTGGCCGAAAACCTCTCGTTCCCGCTGGAAGTTCGCAAGATCGGCAAATCAATCCGCGAAGAGAAAATCATGCGCACCCTTGGCATGGTCCAGATGCAGGACTTCGCCGGTCGTCGCCCTGCACAGCTCTCTGGTGGTCAGCAGCAGCGGATCGCACTGGCCCGTGCGCTGGTGTTTGAACCCGAGTTGGTCTTGATGGATGAGCCGCTTGGCGCGCTGGACAAACAGCTGCGCGAAACGTTGCAATTCGAGATAACGAAACTGGCGCATGATCTGGGCATTACCGTGGTCTATGTGACCCATGACCAGACCGAAGCGCTGACCATGTCAGACCGCGTTGCTGTGTTCGACGATGGCCGCATTCAACAGCTGGCCCCGCCAGATAAGCTGTATGAAGAGCCCGAGAACAGCTTTGTTGCGCAGTTCATCGGTGAGAATAATACCCTTGATGGCGTGGTCAAAGAGATCAAAGGCGGCGTCGCCCTTGTTCAACTTGATAGCGGTGAGATCATTCAAGCCAAGCCTATAAACGTGACCACCGCAGGGGAGCGCACCCGCGTATCCATCCGCCCCGAGCGTGTCGAGTACAACAAAGAGCGCATGCAAGAAGGTGCCTTCACGCTGAAGGCCGAAGTGCTCGAATTCGTCTACATGGGCGATATCTTCCGCACGCGTCTGCGCGTGGCGGGACGTGAAGACTTTGTCATTAAAACGCGTAACGCCCCTGATCAGGTTCGCCTGAAGCCCGGCACCCAGATCGAAATCGGCTGGTTGCCTGAAGATTGCCGCGCGCTGGACGCATAGCGCCCGACGTGCGTGTCATATCGCGCGGCAAATATGCAGCGTGATCTATACGAGGTGGCAACTAAACCCGTTGTTGCAACCTTGGAATACTACAACGGGATAAAACTGGGAGAGACTAATGAACCTCACAAAAACACTGATGGCATCCACTGCACTTACAGTCGCAGCTGGCATGGCCCATTCCGACGCTCACATGGCGAACGAAATGACAATCGTAAGCTGGGGCGGAGCCTACTCCAACAGCCAGCAAAAAGCCTATCACGACCCCTATTCCGAAAAAACCGGCGTAAAAATCATCAACGATGAGTCCTCAGCCGAGGCCGTATCCAAACTGCGCGCCATGAATGAAGCGGGCAACGTGACATGGGACGTCGTTGACGTTGTTGCGGCTGACGCGTTGCGTCTGTGTGACGAAGGTTTGGCGATGGAAATCGACGCAGACACGATGCTGGCACCAGGTGATGACGGCTCAACGCCCACCGAAGACTTCGGCAACCTGCTGGTTGGTGACTGCTTTATTCCACAGATCGTGTATTCAACGACTGTCGGCTACCGCACAGACCTCGTTGGCGATACGCCTCCAACAAACATCTGTGCAATCTTTGATACCGAAGCATATCCAGGCAAGCGCGCCTTGGAAAAGCGCCCAATCAACAACATGGAATGGGCTCTGATGTGTGACGGCGTTGCGAAAGAGGACGTATACGACGTACTGGAGACCGAAGAAGGTCAGCAAAAAGCGCTCGATAAGCTCGCCACCATCAAAGACGATGTGGTCTGGTGGTCTGCCGGCGCCGACACACCCCAGCTGCTCGCTGATGGCGAAGTCGTCATGGGCTCCACGTACAACGGCCGCCTTTTCTCTCTGATCGAAGAGCAGAAGCAGCCGGTCGCAATGCTGTGGGATGCACAAGTATTTGACCTTGATGGTTGGATCATCCCCACTGGCCTGAGCCCAGAGCGTGAAGCACGCGCACTGGACTACATCATGTTCGCGACAGACACACAGCGTCTGGCCGATCAGTCCAAGTACATCGCTTACGGTCCTGCACGCAAATCCTCCGCACCACTGGTAGGCAAGCATGCAGAGCTGGGCATCGATATGGCACCGCACATGCCAACCGATCCAGAGAACGCCAAGAACACATTCCTCTACAACTATGAGTTCTGGGCAGACTACCGTGACGACATCGACGCCAAATTCCAGGCGTGGCTGGTTAAGTAAGCTACTCGTAGATCAAAGGAGGGGGCCAACGCGGCCCTCTCCGCACTTTATCTAACAGGCACTTTGCCACCTAAGACCAAGCCGATGGGGACACCATGAGCGACGCACCAACAGTCCAGACAGCATCATCATCCGCCGCCGAAGCGCGCATTGCGGATGCAGCACATTCGGGGCCAGTTCTGGCCGCTGATGGCACACCCCTAAAGAAATCGCTCAACCGCGCACTGAGATTGCAAAAGATGCGCGCGCTGGCACTTATCGCGCCCTTACTCATCTTTGTGCTGGTCACCTTTATCGCACCGATCGCCGATATGTTGTTCCGCTCTGTCGAAAACCAAATCGTATCCGAGACCCTGCCCCGTACCACAGCGATGCTGAAAGATTGGGACGAGACAGGCACCGAAATTCCCGATGAGCCCATGTTTGAGGCTCTCTATGACGATATGTTCTTTGCCAAAGAGGCAAAGCTGCACACCCGCCTCGGCTCACGCCTCAACTATGAGCTGACAGGCCTTTCATCCCTGTTCCGTAAATCTGGCCGCCGTGTCGATGACATGGGCGAGGTTTATCAGGACCAGTTCGAAGGTTCTGATGGTTTTTGGAAGACTGGCGAAAACTGGACCAGCTTCATGGCAAGCGATGATTGGCTCGCCTCCATGGATGGCTGGAAGAAGGCGGATGGAACGCAGCCTGTATTTGAGATGCGTGATGGCATTGCCGACGCGTTGCCCAACACTGCCGTAGCTTATCAGCGTTTTGCAGACTTCACGCAGAACGAGGACCAAAAGAACCTTTATACAACCGATCCTTGGGCGATCGTATATTCCTCCCTGCACAAAGATCTGACCGGTGAGAATGGTCTGGCCTCCTACACTGGCCCCGCCGCTGAGCAGTTGGCAGTCGCAGCCACCGCAGCTGCAACATTCGAGACTGTAAACTACAAAGAAGCGTTCGAAAAAATCGACAAAGACTGGCTCGATCTCGACGTGTGGCAAACGATTAAAGTCTATAGCCCTACTTATACATCCGGTTACTTTCTCAACGCCGTTGATATGCAGAAGTCTGTCGATGGCCCCGAATTGCGCCCCGACAACCAACGCATTTACGGCATCCTGTTCTGGCGCACGATGGTTATGTCTGTCGCGATCACTCTGTCATGTATCCTCTTGGGCTATCCCGTGGCATGGATTCTCGCGAACCTGCCTGTACGTCAGGCGAACATGCTTCTGATCCTCGTGCTTTTGCCGTTCTGGACCTCGCTTCTGGTGCGGACCTCCGCTTGGAAGGTACTGCTGCAACAGCAAGGTGTGATCAACGACACTCTGGTCTGGCTGGGTATTGTCGGCACCGACGACAGGCTCGCCCTGATCAACAACCAGACCGGTACGATTATCGCCATGACGCATATTCTGCTGCCGTTTATGATCCTGCCGCTCTATTCCGTTATGCAAACGATCCAGCCGACATACCTGCGTGCCGCAAAAAGCCTTGGTGCGACGAACTGGACCGCCTTCTGGCGGGTATACTTCCCGCAATCCATCCCAGGCATCGGCGCGGGCAGCATTTTGGTGTTCATCCTCGCGATTGGTTACTACATCACACCCGCGATTGTGGGCGGTACCAGCGGTACGTTCATCTCAAACCGCATCGCCTATCACATCTCCAGCTCGCTTAACTGGGGCTTGGGTGCTGCACTTGGTGCGATCCTCTTGGCGGCGGTTCTAATGCTGTATTACGCCTACGATAAAATCGTCGGCATCGATAACGTGAAACTCGGATAAGGAGCGGACCCATGGTAGCACTCACACCCATCTCGCGCACCGAGCCGAAGTTTTATGTTTCGGTTGTCGCGGCGTTTGGCGCCTTCTTTGGCGTCTTCATCGGCACCGGTCAGGGCAGCATGCTTGCCGGTGTCATCGGCGGGGTCATTCTGATGGCAGCCATCGCCCTTTTCCTGACAAAGGTGATCAAGAACGAACGAATGGGCCGTTGGGGCCTAACGATCCTTCTGGCGCTTGGTGGCCTTGCCCTTGCTGGGACGCCAGGTCTGTTCATCGGCACTTTCTTCGGCTGGTTCTTTGGCTTCCTGATCTTCTGGCTTTACGAGGGCCGCTACCGCGCCAAAGTTGCGCCATACCTGACCCCCGGTCAGGTGCTGTGGCATTTCACCTTCCGCACGATTTGCGGTGCGATCTTCTTCTTTCTGATTGCGCCAATCATCATCGTGATGCCTCTCAGCTTTAACGCCGAGAATTTCTTTACCTTCACACCGGAAATGCTGCGCTTTGACCCTGCGGGCTACTCGCTCAAGCATTACCGCGACTTCTTTACGAACGATGCGTGGCAGGATGCTGTTAAGAACTCACTTCGCATCGCACCAGTGGCCACACTCCTCTCGGTCAGCTTTGGCACATTAGCGGCCATCGGCCTAAGCCAACCACACGTGCCGTTCCGCCGAGCAATCATGGCGATCCTGATCTCGCCGATGATCGTGCCGTTGATCATCTCTGCTGCGGGTATGTACTTCTTCTACAGCCGCGTTGGCCTGCAAGGAACATACATCGGTGTGGTTCTCGCACATGCTGCATTGGGTATCCCGTTTGTGATTATCACGGTCACCGCCACGCTTGTCGGCTTTGACAACTCCCTCACACGCGCCGCCGCAAACATGGGTGCAAACCCTGTCACCACCTTCTTTCGCGTCCAAATGCCGCTGATCTTGCCGGGTGTGATTTCTGGTGGTTTGTTCGCGTTCATCACCTCGTTTGACGAGGTGGTTGTTGTACTGTTTGTGGGCTCCGCGGGTCAGAAAACCCTGCCATGGCAGATGTTCATCGGTTTGCGTGAACAGATCAGTCCGACGATCCTCGCCGTAGCGACAATTCTGGTGTTTATCTCGATCTGTCTGCTCACCGTGGTCGAGTTACTGCGCCGCCGCTCCGAGCGGATGCGCGGTATGTCACCGGCCTGAGCGTAAGCGCTCCAGAAAGCGGGGGGAGGCATAGCCATCAGGCACCTCTCCCTGCGACACCTGCCATCCCCGTACAGCATTAACCGTCAGCGGCCCGATCTTCGCGTCGATCTTTTGCGTATCAAAGCCCTGTGCCGTGAGTTCCGTCTGAAGCTCGATCCGCTCCGCATAGGTCAATGCGCGGTCCTGCGTCGGCCAGTCTCCTCTGAGCGGCCCTGCACCTCCGATACGGTCCGCCAGATGCCCCACCGCGATCACATAGGCATCAGCAGTGTTGTAGGTCTCGATCACTTCGAAATTCTTGAAGACCATAAAAGCGGCGCCCTCCGCGCCCGCAGGCAGCAGGATTGATGCAGCGCCATGATCAGGTACGGTTTGCCCATTGATATCCACGATTCCCAAAGCCCCCCAATCAGCCGGACTTTTCTGCACGTCGCGGTTCGCCATGAGATAGCCAAACCCGTCAGGAATGCGCACCTCTACACCCCATGGCTGGCCCGTCACCCAACCGTTCGCCTTGAGGTAAGCCGCCGTTGAAGCAAGCGCATCACGGGGGTCATCGCCCCAAATGTCGCGCCTTCCATCATTGTTCCAGTCTACAGCATGGTCAATGAAGGACCCCGGCATAAATTGGGTATGGCCCATCGCCCCCGCCCAGCTTCCTTCGAGGTTTTCCAGATCTGTGTCACCGCTTTGGACAATACTGAGCGCCGCGATCACCTGCGCTTCAAAGAATTCTGCCCGCCGCGCGTCATAGGCCAGCGAGGCCATAGACGTGAGCACAGGATCACTACCACGGAAGGTGCCATAGGCGCTCTCCAACCCCCAAATCGCTGTCACAATCTCGGCGGGGACACCGTAGCGCGCTTCAATCGCATCAAGTGCCTTTTGCTGACGTTTCAACGCAACCTTACCGTTACTCATGCGCAGGTCGGAAACAGCAGTCTCAAGGTAGTCCCAAATCGTCTTCGTAAATTCGGATTGATTGCGATCCCGCTCCACCACCTTGGGCGCAAAGGTGACATCGGACATTGCGGTATCAAAGATATCGGCATTCACACCAGCGGCCAGCGCCTTGGGGCGAAAGACAACGATCCATTCCTGCAAACCAGCGTTGTTGCGCGCGCCATCATTTGCAGTTGTCTGAGCACTCATGGGCTGTGCGACGAGCATGAGAATAAGGAGAGAAACACCACGCATAATTTGAACCCTTTGAAAGCAATTGCTTCCAATCTACCGACAATCGCACCCTTGGAAAAGCTGTCACTCCTGCGCTGCGCGATCTTTGGCCCGCTGCGCACTCTCTTCACGCAAGCGCTCAAGAAAATCACGCAACATCGGCACACGGCGCGGGCGGAAATGCACACCTGTTACGGAAAACCCTGACATCCGGTCGAGGCGAAAGGCACGAAAATCCTCACGCAGATGACACCACGCCAACAGCATATGGGCGTTTTGCATGAACACGATGCTGAGCGGATCAACCTGTCGTTTCGATGCGGCACCCTTTGCATCCTCGTATTCAAACTCGACTGTTTCCTCGTCCCATGTCGCGGCACGCAGCGCCTTTACATCAATCTTGGGCTCAACAGGTCGCACAAATCGCCGCGCATCCAAAACGGCATGCTGCAAGCGGTGTGTCTGGCGCGCAGGCAACCGGGCCTTGAGCTTGGCCAGCGCTGTCCGCGCCGCAGCCGCCAACGCAGGGTCGCCAATAACATCCACCTCACGCAATCCCAGAACCAATGCTTCAAGCTCATCATCGGTAAATCCTAGCGGTGGCAAAGTAGCGTCTTCTATAAGGGTATACCCAAAACCCGCCTCTCCATCGATCACTGCACCGAGCCCCCGCAGGGCATCAATGTCACGGTAAATCGTGCGCAATGATACGCCTGTTTCATCGACCAATGACGACGCAGTCACAGGCGCAGGTAGTTGGCGAAGCGTTTGCATAAGCTGGAATAGACGGTGTGTACGGGTCATTGGAACCTCCCCTTTTCAATGGCATCTTCGCAGATGCTCCCGCCATTTTCTGTCAGGACAGCCTGCTAGACAAGCGTCGTATCACTCAAAGGAAACGCTATGATCACCCTATACACCTACGCCTCAGGGTTCGGCGAATTCAGCTATAGCCCGTTCTGCACAAAGGCGAGCTATCTGCTGAATATGTCAAACGCGAGTTGGGCGCGCAAAGACCTGCATGACCCCCGCAAAATGCCCCACGGAAAGTTGCCCGCCATCGGATTGGAAGATGGCACCATCGTCCCTGACAGCGACAATATCCGCGCGCATCTCGAAGGGCTGGGGCATGATTTCAATGCTGGTCTAAGCACACGCGACAGAGCAGCATCCCGCGCGTTTATCCGCATGGCAGAAGAGCATATGTACTTTCATCAAGTCTTTGACCGTTGGGGCGATGAGGCGAATTGGGCAATCATTCGCAAAGAGTATTTCGACTTCCTACCCGCTGTCATTCGGGGCTTTGTCACGTCAAAACTGCGCAAGGACCTGATGAAAACGATGCACGGCCTTGGCCTTGGTCGCCTCACAGTGCAGGAGCGTTTGGAGCGAATTGAGCCGGACCTGCAAGCGATCACCGACCAGTTAGGAGAGCGGGAGTTTCTGTTTGGCGATGCACCAACGGCGGCAGATGCCAGCGTCGGTGCAATCCTTGGCGGAATCATTTGCGCACCTGCTCCGACACCTCTGTCATTGCGAGTCTGCAACGATCCCGTGCTCAGCAGTTATGCCGCCCGCTGTAGTAAAGCGATGGGTTAGCGGCGACTGCGGGTGACCTTACGCTTGGTCGCGGCCTTTTTGCCTTTGGCCTTCGCCCCTTTGCGGCGAGGGCTGCGGCCTGCGGGGCTTTGGCGGCCTTGGGGCATGGCTTCGCCCTCGATCTCCAAGAGTTCCAGCGCGATGCCACCCGTCACAGGCGTCACTTCGGCTAAGCGAACAGTCACACGCTGGCCCAAGCCAATAGTCAGGCCGGTATCAGCCCCCATGAGCGTTCCAGCATCCGCATCGTGATGAAAATATTCCCGTCCGATATTCCGCATAGGGATAAGGCCGTCTGCGCCCGTCTCGTCCAGCTTCACAAAGGCACCGAAACGCGCAATGCCGCTGATGCGGCCTGACATCTCGTTGCCAACACGCTCTGACAGATAAGACGCGAGGTAGCGGTCAGTTGTATCCCGCTCTGCGATCATAGAGCGGCGCTCGGTATCAGAGATGTGTGCACCGGTGGCTTCGAGATCGGCAATGTCATGCTGCGACAGCCCGTCTTTGCCCCAGCCATGGGCCGTGATCAGCGCGCGGTGCACGATTAGGTCCGCATAGCGGCGAATGGGCGACGTGAAATGCGCATAGGACCGCAACGCGAGGCCAAAGTGGCCGATCTGGTCCGCGCCATAGTAGGCTTGTGTCATGGAGCGCAGGGTGGAGATGTTGATCAATTCAGCATCATCCGTCCCCGCAGCCTGATCCAACAGGCGGTTAAGGTGCCCGGTTTGCAGCACTTGTCCTTTGGCCAGCGTATAGCCCGCCGCCGCCGCAGTCTCGCGCAGCGCGTCGAGTTTCTCCGGCGTGGGTTCCTCATGCGTGCGGAACAGCAGTGGTGTTTTCTTGGCGATCAGCGTCTCGGCGGCGGCAACATTGGCCAGCACCATGAACTCCTCAATGAGGCGGTGCGCGTCAAGGCGCATGCGAAAATTGACCGAGCGAACAGTGCCATCATCATCGACCTCAATCCGCCGCTCTGGCAGATCAAGATCAAGCGGTTGCCGCCGTTCGCGGGCAGCGACCAGTGAGGCGTAAGCAGCGTAAAGCGGCTTGAGAACAGTCTCTAATAAGGGCTCAGTGCGCTCATTGGGTTTGCCGTCAATTGCGTCCTGCACTTCTTCGTAGTGTAAGCTGGCGGGGGATTTCATAAGGCCACGGTGGAAGTCGTGGGTTAGCTTGTTCCCCTCAGCGTCGAGCACCATGCGAACGGCGATACAGGCCCGCTCAACCCCTTCGTGCAACGAGCAGAGATCACCTGACAAACGGTCCGGTAGCATGGGCACAACGCGGTCAGGGAAATAGGTGGAATTGCCCCGCTTACGCGCTTCACCATCCAAGGCAGAGTTCGGCGTCACATAAGCAGAGACGTCGGCGATGGCGACCCAAAGGATATGGCCATCTTTGTTAGCAGGATCAGTATCTGCCTCGGCGAAACACGCATCATCGTGATCTCGCGCATCGGAGGGGTCGATGGTTATCAACGGCAGATCGCGCAGGTCCTCGCGCCCCTTTAGGCCCTTCGGCTCTGCCGCATCCGCTTCGGCCACGACGTCATCGGGGAAATCATCAGGAATGTTGTGCTGATGGATCGCGATAAGCGAAACAGCCTTTGGGGCGGAAGGGTCGCCCAACCGCTCAACAATACGCGCGCGGGGCAGACCCATGCGGCCCTTGGGACCTGCCAGCTCGGCCTCGACCAGCTCACCATCCTTTGCACCGCCGGTATAGTCCGAAGGAACGGCCCATTCTTTGTCGGCACCTTTGTCGATGGGTTGAATGCGCCCGCCTTCGGCATGTTTCTTGAAAATACCTATTATCTTTTTCGGATTGCTCCCAATGCGACGGATCAGGCGACCTTCATAATGGTGGCCCTCGCCCTTCACCAAGGTGAGACGCGCCAGAATGCGGTCGCCTTCGCCCAGCGCTGGATCAGCGGCACGGGGGATCATGAGCACGACAGGCTCAACGCCTTCGCCGCCCCATTCCATCGGCTTCGCAAAAAGATCACCGTCAGCGTCAGGTCCAGTGATCATCAGGACACTTACAGGCGGCAAACGCTCAGGGTCGTTATACGACTTCTTGCGCTTCTCCAGATGACCCTCGGCTTCCAGCTCTTTGAGGATACGCTTGAGATCAATGCGCGCCGCCCCTTTGATGCCAAAGGCCTTTGCGATGTCTCGCTTGGCCGTCAGGGTGGGGTTTTCCTCGATCCAGCCGAGAACTTCTTTTTTGGTTGGGATATTGTTCATGGTGGTGGAGGTAGCACGCACATGGGGCCGCGTCACATTATTTTAAATCTGCGACCGTATCCACATCACTGAGGGTTGCCACATGAGCAATGCGGTGGTCCGGCAGGGTCGCCTCGGTATCGCTAAGCGCATGCTCCGTTGACCAACGTACGCGCGCGAAAAGGGTTGGCGGGATGGCACGGACCCGCCGCAAACCGATGAGCCAGTAGCCGCCGTCAGGTGCGGGACCAAATACCGCGTCATTGCGGCCCAGCGCTGCGAAAGCTTCCGCAATGCGCGCAGGATTTATATCAGGGATGTCACCCCCGATCACACAAACCGGCCCCACTGGCGGCGCACGCAATGCACGCCCCATGCGGTCCCCCAAATCACCGTGCCCCTGCGCCATCCGCGCCAGATGCACGGGCCAGACGCGAGAGATCAAACCAGCGCGATCCGGCGAGACAGCCAGCACCACGTCCCAACGCGGATCATCAATCCGGCGAAGCAATCCGCGCACTTGATGGCGAAACCACCACGCGGCGGCCACCATGCCAATGTCACGGCCCAGCCGCGTTTTGACGCGTCCCGCGCGCGGCTCTTTGAGCATCACGACAAGAGTGCGCTTCACAGCTTCCGCTCCATCATTTGATGCGGCTCACCCTCGTCATCATAAGGTGGATCATAGGGCGTAAACCCGAGTTTTTCGTAGAAACCTATCGCATGAACCTGCGCTCCGAGGGTCGCACGGTCCGCCCTTTTCTCACCCGCCAAGGCAACCGCCGCGTTGATAAGATCAGCCCCAAGGCCAATCCCCCGCCGCGCAGCAACCACGCATACGCGGCCAATCTTTGCGTTACCGCCATCGAAATAGATACGAGCGGTGGCGATGGGCGTGCCATCCTCAATGGCCAGCAAGTGGTGGCTGAGCGGGTCCAGCGAATCCACTTCGCCCTCGGCAGTGTACCCCTGCTCAACCACAAACACGGTGTGGCGCAGGGCATAGCAGGCTTGCAGATCTTCTGTCGAGGCAATCTCAATCAAGCAAAATAGTCCTGCAAAATGCGCGTGTAGATCGTTTTGAGCTCATGGATATGCTCGACCCGCACATGCTCATCCACCTGATGCATGGACTGGCCAACAAGGCCAAACTCAACCACCGGACAATGCGACTTCACAAACCGCGCATCGGACGTGCCGCCCGTCGTCGACAACTCCGGCGTCACGCCCGTCACTGCCTCAACCGCCTTTGACACCATCGCAGACAGATCACCGGGCGGAGTGATAAAGCTCTCGCCGGAGATCTTCACCTGCGTCTCGATCTGCACGCCAAATGCCTCACGGATTGTGGCGACTTCGTTCTCGATCCATCCACTCAAACTGGCACCAGAATGGGTATCGTTGAATCGGATGTTCACCGTTGCCGCGCACTCTGCCGGAATGACATTCGTTGCGGGGTTGCCCGTATCCACCGTCACCACAGCCAAGGTAGAGCCATCGAAGTGATTTGTTCCGCTGTCCAGCTCGTGACTGGCCAAGCGGTCCATTAGGCGCATCATCGCGGGCAAGGGATTATTGGCGCGGTGCGGATAGGCAGAGTGTCCCTGTTTGCCGATCACACGGAACTTGATCGTCATTGAACCGCGGCGCCCGATCTTGATCATTTCACCCATGGTGTTAGGGCAGGTCGGCTCCCCAACGAGGCAAACATCCATCCGTTCGCCATGATTTTCCATATGCTCCAGCAGGGCCAGCGTACCATCAACAGATTCGCCCTCTTCATCGCCTGTGATCGTAATCACGACAGAGCCGTCAGGCGGCGTTTCACGCACGAAATCAACGGCAGCGGCGGCAAAAGCGGCGACGCCGGATTTCATATCGGTGGTGCCGCGACCGTACATGATGCCATCTTTGATTTCCGCCCCAAAGGGTGGCATCGTCCACGCGGCCTCATCCCCGATGGGAACCACATCGGTATGACCATTAAAACCGAAGCTGCGTGTGTTCCCTTGGGTTCCCCACCGCGCAAACAGATTGCGGATGCCGCCACGGTCCGCCCACGCGCAGCTAAATCCCGCATCGCTCAGCAATTCATGCAGAATGTCCAACGCACCCGCATCGGCAGGCGTCACAGAGGGGCACCGCACCAAGGAAGCGGTTAACTCAACGGGATCAATCGGGGAAGTGTGCGACATCAAAGGCTCCTCTTAGGGTTCGGCCCTTTATCCGCGCTGTGGTCAAAAAGTGCCAGCCCCCTGCGACGGTGCGGAATCCCACTTCATTTATGTCAAAATTGTGGTAGCTTGGTCTCATAATAATTGACCCGAGGCAGGGCCTAAGCAGTTCCAACACCTGAAAACAGGGGCGGAATCGTCTGAAAACAGACAAATTTGGAATGGGGGACCACCCTCGTCCGGCTGTGGTGTGTGCTGTCTCATTGTAAGGTTTGAGGCAGTGACATGGTAGCAGCATCGGAACTTCCGATTGAAACAGTGCGCGAAGGCACGACCGCCACGGATATGGCGAACGCGATTTTCGGCAACGGCGTGACCGTAACGGGCGCAACCTACTATGGCGATAACGATAGCGCAGGAATTTATACCAACGGCGATTCGACATCACCGGGTGTGACGCCCGGCGATACCGGCGTGATCATGTCCACGGGTAATGCGCAGGATTTCACCAACAGCAACGGCCAATCCAACCAAAGCAACAGCACCTCCACCAATACGAGCGGTACGAATAACTTCGGTCAATATAACACTGCGGCGGGCGGTAGAACCTATGATGCCTCAACGCTAGATATCGATTTCATACCCG
>CBDTVN010000046.1:0-21657 GCA_965364195.1 uncultured Sulfitobacter sp.
CGCACGCCAGGGAGACCGCATTGCGCCTGAAACAGGGCGCCGTAGAAATGGAAAAATGGCCTCAAAATGGGCTGGAAGCGTCAAACGCGCGCGCTGTAAGCTGAGCAACAAGTGCTGTCATGACACTCACCACGAGGCCAGTGGTATTCGAACACGAGTATTCCGGTATAAATTGCACTGCCCGCGCATTTCAGCACGGACAGCACTGTAGCCTTCAGATCAGGCCGAAAAGCCCAACTTTGCCACATGGATCTCGAACGTCGGATGCATTTGGGCGCCCACAACCGTGTCCTTGTGATGGCGGTAGATGGAGCGCCAGTAGGGTTGAATGATCACACCTTCGTCCTGCATGAGCTTCTGCAGCTTTGCCATCACGTCGCGGCGTGTGTCCGCATCGGCAATCGCCAGCGCATCGCCCAACAGCGCGTCAAACTCGGAATTGGCGAAAGCACTCTCGTTCCATGCCTCGCCGGAGCGGTACGCGAGCGCCAGCACCTGAACACCCAGCGGGCGCTGCGCCCAATCGGTGGTGGAGAAAGGATATTTCACCCAATCGTTCCAGAAGGTCGAGCCGGGCAGCACAGTGCGCTTTACGTTGATGCCTGCATCGCGCAGCATGGCGGCCGCCGCGTCAGAGGTGTCCTTGCGCCATGTGTCGTCTATCGAGATCAGCTCGTGCTCGAAGTCAGCCATGCCGGCCTCTTCCATCAGCGCTTTTGCACCTGCGGGATCAAACGTCGGTGCAGGCATTTCAGCGTATTCTGGGTGGATCGGGGAGACATGGTGGTTCTCGCCCACGGTACCATTGCCGGAAAAGCCAAGTTCAAGCAGGACATTGTTGTCCACCGCCATGGCGAGTGCGCGGCGCACGCGGGCATCTGCATAAGGCTTTTTGCCATCCACTTCGGCGTCTTGATTAGTGCGCAATACAACCGTGTTAGCAGTGATAGCTTCGGATTTGCCCCAACCCATGTCGTCAAGCAGCAGAATAAATTCGCCAATCGATTCGTAGACCATATCCACTTCGTCAGAATCCACGCCCGCGACGATGGAGGACTGGTCCGTGCCGTAGTCGATATACTCGATCCGGTCGAGGTAGGCGCCCTCACCCCACCATGTGTGGTCTTCGTTTTTGACCAACACCGCTTTTACACCAACTTCGAATTCGGCTGGCAGGTAGGGACCTGTGCCGATGGGGTTGTCGAGCGGATCGCCGTTGAACGTCTGGTGCACGATGGAGGCAGGATAATCGGAGAAGCCTGCGATCAAAGTGATGTCTGGGGCGCCGAGCGTCAGCTTGACCGTGGAGCCATCAACGACCGTGATCGCCCCCTCGCGCGCTTTGCCCGTGTCCGCGTCAATCAGTGAATCCATACGCGAGGCCATGGAATTGCCTTCGACTTCTTTTTCGCACCAGCGTGCGATGTTGAACGCCACATCTTCCGCGGTGAAAGGATCGCCGTTATTCCACGTCACGCCAGAACGTACTTTGAGCGTGTATTCGGTTGCGTCATCATTAACCTCCCACCCCTCAAGGAGCATCGGCGTAATGGTGCCATCAATTTGGTATTCCGCCAGATATTCCAGATATCCGCGCGTGAAGTTCGACATCTGCGGCCAGTCATAGGTGCGCGGATCTTTGAGCCCTTTAACAAGGGATTCGATTCGCAATGTGCCACCTGGTGCAATATGAGCTGCCGCTTTTGCAGGTTGCGAGAGGCCCAGCAGACCGTAAGCTGCGGTGGCGGTAACGCCCAGTACGGTCGCACGGGTCAGGAACTCGCGCCGCGACAGCGTACCTGCGGTAACTTCCACTGCATATGATTGGGCAGCGGAATGGATATTTTTTGATTGGGTCATGGATGTCTCGTCAAATTCGGGAGGGGAAAATGGAGAGCAGTCCACATAAACAAATCGGAGAGACCACCCAGACCGCGATCATCGCGACCATTTGAGTGCCCCATAAGATAGCCCAAATCCTAAAAAATCAAGAGAACTGATGTTCTCGAGCGCAAGCGTTAAATCATACGCCGCGCCCAGATCACTGGGCGCGGCGCGAAACATCAGGCCTCAGTCGGGCCGCCCGCGTCTTTCCATGCCGAAAATCCACCAATGTTAGTGACAACCGCATACCCCATATCTTTCAGCGTTTTGCCTGCGAGGGCGGCTTGCCCACCTGCGCCACAAATCAGATAGATTTCCGCATCCTTTTGAAACACAGGATTGTACATTGCCTCAACAGCAGGATCGGCGCGGAATTCAATCATCCCACGCGGGACGCGGTGGACGCCTTGAATGGTGCCGCTTTCCTTTATGCCAGCACTGTCGCGCACATCGATAAACACGCCTTGCCCTGCGGCATGTTTAGCAATTGCCGTCGTGACGTCCATTTTCGGTACATCGTTGTTTGCGGCCTTGAGATAGTCTTCTGCGGTTTTCATTCCAGTCTCCAAAATATAGATTGATTTACCCTAAATTGGGGCGCGCACCTCCAAACTCAAGGCCTAAAGCGCTTCGCCCTTTTTACGCAACTCCTCGAACAGCTCGCGGTAGATGCCATTGGAATCACCCCCGCCGAAAACCTGTGCGCCCCCCGAATAGCTTTGGCCGTAGCTGCGTGCCACATTCACCGTCTGCACCAAGGCGCTGATCAGCTGGTCCTTTTTCAAAGGTGAGAGCGGATGGATAAACACACCCCAAAGCCGCCCGTTGGCCACAGCATAACGCGCATCGAGAGCGGTATCGAAATTCGCCTGCATCAGGCGCAGCAAATCATCCGCGCTCAGCCCATCGGCACTGGCAATCGGCACCATGGCCCGCATCCGGTCAGCAGCGGCATCAGCCACGATCATCACCGGTATATCCTCGATCGTGAATTGCAGTGTCGGCCCCTGTGCGACCGCATCGGCATCAATCACTTCCACGATTGCGGCCAACCGCGCTAGGGTCATGGGCCCCTCGGAGGGGTCAGCCGTCTCTTGGGCATAGGCAGGCATTGCCGCCAACATCAGGGAAAAGGTCAGGGCACGGATCATGGCAAAGCTCTCCTATTTCGGTGTGCCCAAACCTAACAAGGACGCACAGAAAAGCGATACACCCTTTGGTGAGCGCCATTAGGGGTCGCCGCGTATGCCCTGCACGGCTGCCACCGCCGCAACAACAGCCTGATCAATCGACAGACGCGAGGTGTCGATCACCGTGGCGTCTTCGGCCGCCTTCAGAGGCGCTTCAACGCGCTCCATATCCCGTGCATCGCGGGCTTTCACATCCGCGAGTACCGTCTCGAAACTGTCCATAATCCCGCCCGCCGCCAGCTCGGCAAAGCGGCGCTGCGCACGAACCTCGGCACTGGCCGTGACAAACAGCTTCACTTGGGCCTCGGGACAAATCACAGTCCCAATATCGCGCCCGTCCAAAACAGCCCCGCCTGCCCGCGCGGCAAAGCTCCGCTGGAAGTCGAGCAGTGCTGCACGCACTTCTGCGATTACCGCGACCTTACTCGCTGCTTGCGCCACATCGGGCGTGCGCAGGCTGTCGGCCTCAAGGTCCTCCGGCACAAGGGCACGCGCTGCGGCACCTGCGGTCATGCCGCCCAGCACCTTTGCCCCAACCGCGCGGTAGAGCAGCCCCGTATCCAGATGAGCGAATCCAAAGTGCTTCGCCACTGCCTTGGAAATTGTCCCTTTGCCCGCAGCAGCAGGACCATCAATCGCAACTGTGAACCCGTCACCCATCGCGGTTGACCTGCGCGCCCAGCGCCGTCATCAATGGCTCGAAGATCGGGAAAGACGTTGCAATCGGACCGCCATCATCCACACGCACAGGCGCATTAGAGGCCATCCCGAGGATCAGAAACGACATCGCAATGCGGTGGTCGAGCTGGCTCGCGCACAGGCCACCTCCCGCCACATTGCCATGCCCTGCGCCGGTGACGGCCCACCAATCCTCGCCCTCGTCTACCTCAATTCCGTTGGCGCGCAGGCCCTTGGCCATGGCGTCAATCCGGTCGCTCTCCTTCACGCGCAATTCACGTACGCCGCGCATAACGGTCTGGCCCTCGGCATAGGCTGCAACAACGCTGAGCACAGGGTATTCGTCGATCATGCTGGCAGCCCGCGCCGGTGGCACTTCGATCCCTTTCATGTTGGGCGAAAAACGTGCGCGCAGGTCCGCCACAGGCTCTCCCCCCTCAACCCGCTCGTCCTCATAGGTCAGGTCGGCACCCATCTCGCGCAGTGTGGCAAACAAACCTGCCCGCGTCGGGTTAAGGCCGATCCCCGGCACCAACACGTCCGACCCCGGCACAATCAGCGCAGCACAGACTGGAAACGCGGCTGAGCTTGGATCACGCGGTACTTCGATATGCTGAGCATTCAATTCGGGCTGGCCAGTCAGGGTGATTTCATGGCCCTCTTCCGTCTCGACAACCGAAACCTCTGCACCAAACCCCCGTAACATACGCTCGGTATGATCACGGGTGGCTTCTTTCTCGATCACCACTGTTTTGCCGGGGGCGTTCAATCCCGCCAGCAAGACTGCCGATTTCACCTGCGCAGAAGGCACAGGCACGACATAGCGCACCGGCACAGGCTCACGCGCACCCACCAATGTCATCGGCAGGCGCCCCTGCGCGCGCCCCACAGCCTGACACCCAAATAGCGCCAGAGGATCGGTCACCCGCGCCATAGGACGGCCGTTCAAACTCGCGTCACCAGAAAATGTCGCGGTAATTGGCTGGGTCGCCATTGCCCCCATAATCAGACGCACGCCGGTGCCTGAGTTGCCACAATCGATCACGCCATCCGGCTCGGCAAATCCGCCAACACCCACACCACGCACGGACCAACTGCCGCCGCCAAGGTCAGTCACCTGCGCACCAAACGCCCGCATCGCTTTGGCCGTGTCCAGAACATCCTGACCCTCGAGCAATCCAGTGATCGTCGTCTCACCCACACACATCGCCCCAAGGATCAGCGAGCGATGCGAGATCGACTTGTCCCCCGGTACATCCGCAGTCCCGCTCAGCGGCCCGCAAGCGGTAGACGTCATTGGAATTGGATCACCATGGCCCGACATATTAGCGCCCTCACTTTTCATTTAGGGACGTTCTATATCAGCCAACAAATGCCGTCCATGCCGCCCCTATTTCTTTTGGCTATAAATACTCCGGGGAGTTTGAGGGGCAGTGCCCCTCATGGCACCAAAGCCCTAAATCCGCCGGAACGTCAGATAATGCGGCACCCGCCCCTCACGCAGCGCCTTTTGCTCATAGCGCGTCGATATCCAGTCGTCCCAAGGCTCACGCCAGTCAGAAGGTCCCTCGGCCAACCACTCAAAGCCAAAACGCGGCACTTCTTCCAGTGTCTGGCGCACGTAATCCTCGATATCTGTCGCCACGCGAAAGATTGAACCTGGCTTGAGCACACGGTGGAGCGGCACCAGATGCTCTTCGGTAACAAACCGGCGGCGGTGGTGACGGGTTTTGGGCCATGGGTCAGGGTAAAGAAGGAATGCGCGGGAGATACTTTGCGCTGGCAGAACGTCGAACATGTCGCGCACATCGCCGGGGTGGACTTTGACGTTCTCCACCTCAGCTTTGCGGATTTTTCCCAACAGCATAGCCACGCCGTTGATATAAGGCTCTGCCCCGATGATGCCGGTGTCAGGATTACTGGCAGCCTGATGCACCATATGCTCACCGCCACCAAACCCGATCTCAAGCCAGACAGGCTTACCGCCAAACATCGCGTCTGTATCCAGCGCAGTGCGCTCGGGATTATCGTCCCAACTCACCGCTCCGGGCGAGAGTGCAGAAAGGTCCTCCTCAAGATAGTCCTTTTGGGATTGCTTGAGGTTGTGGCCCTTGAGGCGGCCATAAAAATTGCGGCGGGGTCTGACTGGCGTTTTCATGCCCGCGATGTAGCGGGGATGGCGCGGCGCTGCAATGCCCGCAAATCGCAACGGCTCCATGCATAAATCATTAACGTAAAATCGCGTAAAACATCCTCATATCCCATCATCAGGAGACACCGGATGAGCCAGCTGACCCGAATCCAGACCCGTGACCGGCAAAAAGCAGCGGTAGCGCCCGAGTTTGCCAGCATCCTGATCGTGGACGACAATGATTTTGACCGTACACGGTTAAAAAAGCTGTGCCACGCCTTTGATTTCACCACCAATGTGGTGGAAGCGGACTCGCTCAAGAGCCTACAGGACAAGCTAAAGAAGGACCACTTTGATCTGATCCTGCTCGACTATCACCTCAGTGACGGGACTGGCCTGCAGGGGGTCGAGATCATTCGCGCCGATGCCGTTAACTGTACGGCAGCAACCGTGATGATCACCGGAACCGAGCAGAACGACATCGCAATCCAAGCCCTCAAATTGGGGTTCACCGATTACCTGACCAAAGACGAAATTTCAGTACAGACTCTCAGCCGCGCCGCCATCACCGCTTTGCAAAAATCCCAGCTGGCGCAGGCCATGGCGGCGCAAAGAGGCCAACATGCAATCACAAACGAGACGGTGCAGAGTTATTCGCGCAGTTGTGCAAAGGATATCAAACCCATTGTCAGTCGGATCATGCGACAGATGCGCGACCTACGCGACATTGACCAGATCGAGCCGGAAGATGCGGTGGCTAGGGTAGAGCAGGTTGAGGGCTCCCTGCGCAGGTTGTGGGTCTTTTTGGATGAACTGGATCATCTGGGCGGAACAGCTCCGGACCGAGGACCAACTGTTCCGGCAATGCGCGGCAGCAATTCCCCTCCAGCCTCAGGGATAAATGCCCGCGTCCCCTCCTTACGCCCGAAAAAGCCTACGGCCCCTCCCGTAAAGCCTCCATCAATCTTCAGCCGCAGGCCCGACTGAACGAACATACGGACATGCGGCTGCTTCGAAGATTTCTGCTAGACGGCTGCCTTGAGCTTGGTTGCCAGATCAATTTTCTCCCAGCTGAAGCCGCCATCGGCGTCAGGCGCGCGACCAAAGTGGCCATAGGCTGCTGTGCGCTGGTAGATGGGTTTGTTGAGCTGAAGATGCTCGCGAATGCCGCGCGGAGTGAGATCCATCACTTGCGCAATCGCACGCTCAATCGCTTCGGGATCGACTTCGCCTGTCCCAAAGGTATCACAATAGATCGACAACGGTTTGCTTACGCCGATGGCATAGCTGAGCTGGATCGTACATTTGGACGCGATACCCGCAGCAACCACATTTTTCGCCAGATAGCGCGCAGCATAAGCCGCGGAGCGGTCCACTTTGGTCGGATCTTTGCCTGAAAATGCGCCGCCACCGTGGGGTGCAGCACCTCCATAGGTATCCACGATAATCTTGCGCCCTGTCAGACCTGCGTCCCCGTCAGGACCGCCGATCACGAATGTACCAGTCGGGTTTACCCACCATTCGGTATCCGCAGAAATCCAGCCTGTCGGCAGAACTTCACGGATATAAGGCTCTACAATGTCGCGGATGTCGGCGCTGGTCTGGCTCTCATCTGCGTGCTGGGTGCTCAGCACGATAGAGGACACGCCAACCGGTTTCCCATTCTCATAGCGTACGGAAAGCTGTGATTTTGCATCGGGGCGAAGAGTAGGCTCGGTCCCGTCTTTGCGCACTTCGGCCAAGCGGCGTAGAATTGCGTGGGCATAGTGGACTGGCGCGGGCATCAGATACTCGGTCTCATCGGTTGCATAGCCGAACATGATACCTTGGTCACCTGCCCCCTCGTCCTTGTCCGCATCCGAATCTACCCCTTTGGCGATATGGGCGGACTGTTCGTGCAGTAGATTGGTGATCTCGACAGTCTCGTGATGAAATTTCTCCTGCTCATAGCCGATATCTTTGATACAGGCGCGCGCGATGTCCTCGATTTGGCCCATGTAGCTGTGCAATTTGTCGCGGTCCGACAGGCCGACTTCGCCCCCGATCACCACACGGTTTGTGGTGGCAAATGTCTCTGCGGCGACGCGTGCTTCGGGCTCTTCGGCGATAAACGCGTCGAGCACGGCATCACTGATCCGATCACAGACTTTATCTGGGTGGCCTTCGGAAACGGATTCCGAAGTAAAAACATAGGATTTGCGGGACATGAACGTGCTCCAATATAAATCGTGCGCCACGTCAGGAAGCCGTTGTGGTGCTTTGGGTCCGCAATAATCTGCCCGGTCTGACGGGTCAATCGCTATTCGGGCTGCGTACGCTCGCGGTCCCTGATCCGCAACACCGCCAACAGCACCAGCAGCAGAGCAATTACGGGCCAATCGCCTGTCCGGCTATAGAACGTGGGGGGAAGTGGCGCTGGCAGGGCCGCGTCAATATACCCCGCCTGCCCCATGCCAAGACTCTGTGTGATGCGCCCGTAAGGGTCGATCATGGCGGAGATGCCAGTGTTGGCAGCACGGGCGATGGGCAACCCTTGTTCGATCGCGCGCATTCGGGCCTGCGCGAGGTGCTGCTGCGGGCCTGCATAGGTGCCGAACCACGCATCATTGGTGGCGTGGATGATGAAATCCGGCCGCTCAGGCGCGGCGTTCACATCGTGGGCAAACACGGCCTCATAACAGATGAGTGGCAGAGCGCGACCAAGAGGACCTAGGTCCATCAACGCCGCCCCCGCTCCTGCACTGAAACCCGCACCATCCTGGGGCGCCATACCATAGATGCCAAACCGCGCAGCGAAATCACCCAGCGGGACGTATTCGCCAAAAGGCACCAGATGGTGTTTGTCATAGAGCTGTGTCACCTCGCCTTGTGGTCCAAGAGCGATGAGGCTGTTGTAGTGGCGCCCCTCTTCGGTGCGCTGCACGCCGAGGACAACAGGTTTGCCAAGGGCGGCAGCGCTGATCTCTTGCAGGATCGATTCGGCGTAGGTGAGGTTCCACGGGATGGCGGTTTCGGGCCAGATGACCGCATCGGGCGCACCAATCTTGGGATCAGGTGAAGCAGCCGTAGAAGTAAGCTGGCGGTCGTAGAAGATGCCAATTTTCTCGGGGTCCCATTTGTCGGCTTGCGGCGCATTGGGCTGCACCAGCCGCAGCACCGTTTGGGACAAGGGTGCCTCCGGCGCAATGGGGGATTGAATCACCACAAACGAGGTAGGCACCCACACGGCAAGCCCAAGCAGCAGGGGCCGCTTCTCCACGGTGATCGACAGATAGGCAACCGTCATCAGCGCAAGGTTAAGGCCGTGCGGCCCGATCCATGCCAGCGACTGGCCCGCAATCACATCAACCATCGCTTGCGCAGGCGTCGCCCATGGAAAGCCGGTAAAGATATAGGCGCGCAGCAGCTCAACCCCTACCCAGCAGGGGATCAGCGCCCAAAGCCGTAGGGAAATACGGCGCGACATATAGAAGGCGAAGGACCAGAAGAGCGCACCGCCTGCCGCCATAAGGACCACAGCAAAGGGCGCCATCCAGCCGTGGCGCGCAGCATCAACCAGAAAGGGCGAAACGATCCAGTGCAGCGATATCGCAAAATAGGCAAAGCCCACGCCAAATCCGACTGCCGCCGCCTCACGCGGGCTGCGCACCCGCCCTGCCACATCAAAAACAAGGACAAGGCCCAAAAACATCAGGACCGGAACATCAACAGGCGCTTGGCCAAGCGACGCCAAAGCCCCAGCAGATAGAGACCAAAGCGCGCCCTTGAGGCGTCTGTTCATACTGCAGGTGAGCCGTTCATCCGCACGCGCAGGCGCTTGATACGGCGCGGGTCGGCGTCCATCACCTCGAATTCGGGACCATCAGGATGCACGATCACTTCGCCACGCGCAGGCACGCGGCCCGACAACATCACCACCAGACCGCCCAGCGTGTCGATCTCTTCCTCGTCCACATCGTCATGATCGGTCAGCGACTGGCCCACTTCGCTCTCGAATTCCAGCAAGGGGGTTTTGGCGAGTGCGAGATACTGGCCCGGCTTTTCCTCGGACCAATAGACAACGTCTTCGTCTATGTCATGCTCGTCCTCGATCTGGCCGATGACCTGTTCGATCAGGTCCTCAATGGTGACCAGACCGTCAACACCGCCGTATTCATCAATCACCAGCGCCATATGCCGCCGCTCTGCCTGCATCTTTGTGAGCAGCACCCCGATGGTCATGGACGGCGGCACAAAAACCAGGGGACGGACCATTTCGGCCAGATTAAAATTCTTCGGCTTACCGTTAAATCCGAACTTGAGTGCAAGGTCCTTGAGGTGGGCAAGGCCCACAGGAGTATCAAGCGTTCCGTCATACACCGGCAGCCGCGTGAGGCCGCTTTCTTTGAAAACGCTCACCAACTCATTAAGGGTCGTTGTCACACTCACGGCGGTGATATCCGCCTTCGGGATCATCACATCATCCACGCGCATGCGCCGCAGATTGCCCATGCCAGCGGCACTACGGTCCCGGCTCAGTACCGTAGGTGCTACGTCTGCGGGACTGTCAGAAGGGCTCAGTGCGCCAATGACACGGCTGAAAAATCCGGTCTTGCCAGCACCGCCTGCGCTTTGCTGGCTTACGTCTTCGGGGAGGGGTTGGTCCTGCGCGCTTTGCGCAGCTGTAGAAGATCCGTCAGTGTCGCCCATTGGGTCCTGTCTTTGGAAGCGGCGGCCCTAGGGGGCGCCTGTGATCGTGATGTCAGCATTATATGGGTCATCGAGACCCAAATTACCAAGAATTTCGACTTCAATCCGCTCCATAAGCGCGGCGTCGCCGTCGGTGATGTGATCATACCCTAGCAAATGCAGAGTGCCATGCACAATCAGGTGCGTCAGATGGTCGGCAAAAGGCTTTCCGGCCTCGGTCGCTTCGCGCAAGCAAGTGTCATGGCTCAATGCGATATCGCCCAGCTCGAACATCTCATCAAAGCCGCGCTCAGGAGGCGGCGGGGCCTTCCCTTCGGCAGTTGGGGCCAAGGGTTGTGTGGGCCAACTGAGCACATTTGTTGGCACTGGCTTGTCCCTGAATTCCGTGTTGAGCGCCGCGATGCGTGCGTCATCGCAGGCCAGCAGCGTGACTTCGCAGGCATCAGGCTCAAGCTGCATCTTGTCAAGGGTAGCCACGACTGCACGCTCTGCCAGCCCAGTCAGCATGTCCTCGTCCCAGACGGGTGCCTCGATCAGGATGTCGAGCGTGTTCACCTGTCGCGGTTCAACGCGCGTTCTGCCTCGGCCTCATAGGCTTCGATGATCGCAGCAACCAGAGGGTGGCGCACGACGTCCTTGGAGGTGAAGTAGTTAAAGCTGATCTTGGGTATATGCTTGAGCATCCGCTCGGCATCGGCCAGTCCTGACGCCTGCCCGCGCGGCAAGTCGATCTGGGTCCGGTCACCCGTAATCACCATGCGCGATCCCTCGCCCAGACGGGTGAGAAACATCTTCATCTGCATGGCTGTCGCATTCTGCGCCTCGTCCAGCACGACAAACGCGTTGGAGAGCGTACGGCCCCGCATAAAGGCCAGCGGCGCAATCTCGATTGTCTTCTCTTCGCGCAGTTTCGCAAGCTGCTTGCCCGGCAAAAAGTCGTTTAGGGCGTCATAGAGCGGCTGCATATAGGGGTCGATCTTTTCGTCTTGCGTACCGGGTAGGAAGCCGAGACGCTCGCCCGCCTCAACCGCGGGGCGGCTTAGAATGATCTTATCCACCTTACCAGAAAGGAACATCGACACACCAACTGCCACAGCGAGATAGGTTTTGCCCGTCCCCGCAGGGCCGATACCAAAGGCCAGCTCATGATTGAAAAGCGACTCTACGTAGTTTTTTTGTGCCTTCGTGCGGGGCTCCACGCGTTTCTTGCGGGTCTGGATCTCGATGCCGTGATTTATCGGCATCTCGATCTGGTCACCCGCGCGCACGCCTGTGTCTGTCGCAGAACTGCCCATGCGCAGGATCATATCTACATCCGCAGGCTCCACCCCCCGGCCACCCTCAAGACGTGCGTAGAGAGATTGCAGCACAACAGCGGCGGCTTCGGTCGCTGGCGCTTCGCCCAATAGGGTCAAGAAATTACCACGACGTACAATCTGAACATCCAGCGCCTTTTCAATCGCGGCGAGATACTGGTCATAGGGACCGCACAGATCAATCAGCAAACGGTTGTCGGAAAATTCAAGCACTGGTCCCGGGGGACCGGTTTCAGGCGTGATCAAGTCAGATGTGGCCAAGAGCGGTGTCCTTTTAAGCAGCAGAATTCATGAGATAGGGCGTAGGTACGCGCATTGCCAGTGGCCCACGCAAAAAGGACCGCAGTGCGATACACTCCGGCCCTCTCGATATTGGTTTCAAACGCGTCAAAATTAGACCGGATCGCCGATGATACTGGTACCACCTTTTTTAAAGTCACCAGCAGTATAGGTTGGCGGCGCTATCCCAGAGCAGACAGGCTTGCCGTGTTTGTCGAGGCGCGCGGAGAGGTAGCCCTCAACGCCGTCATCGATGATCCAGTGATCGCAACCGTTGGGGTCAACCCAGATGCCCGCTTCAAGCTGGCTCAGGTGTTTTTGGTCGATGCCCCTGTCAACTGACTTGTCAGGGCCGTTTGGGCTGGCCTGAAAATCTTCGCAGCCCGTGAGGACAGTTGCGATGGCTACAAGCGCAGTAATTTTCAAAATGTTCATGTGCTTATTCCCTCAGCGAACGCAGATAATTTCGACGCGGCGGTTCTTTGCCATGCCGGAAGAAGAGCGGTTGGAGGCGGCGGGCTGACGCTCCCCGTAGCCGCGCACATCAGCGACAAGTCCGCCAGATGATTTTGCGACACGTGCGACAGCGTTGGCACGGTTGAGCGACAAGCGCATGTTATACGCATCGGAGGCACGGCTGTCGGTGTGACCGGTGATGATATAGCTGCTGGCTTGGTTTGTGCGGAAAAAGTCGTCCAAGCGGGCCTGACCACCCTTGGAAATACGGGCTGAGTTTGTGGCAAAGAACTGGTCACTTTGCATAACACCGCACACGTTGCCGCGGCGGCACACAGGAATACCCTGACGGGTTGTGTGAGGTGTCATGTAACCCTCGACACCGTCGTCCATTACCCAGTGCTCACAGCCATCGGGATCAACCCAGATGGTCGGAATATACTGGCCTTTGTCACTGCCCAATTGTGAGGCTGTTTGCGCGCTGACCGCAGCCCCTTGCAGTGCCAGAGTGGCAACAAGCGCCGCTCCCGCAGCCATGCGCATTACTTTGGAAAGTGTGTTAGCCACAGCTCATTTCCTCTTTATCATTCCCCCGAGGTGATCTTGATCAAACCACGGCAGCAGCCCGGATCATCCTCACATGGCATAATGTTAGGCAATACGGCACGGTGGGGAAAGTGTAATGTGAGCGATCGTCCTAGGAGTAAGGCAAAAACTGCACATTAAGCTCCATTGTAGGCAAAGACAGGACAATGCAGCGGCATATTACGAGCATAATCTGTACTCGATCAGGTCAAATCAGGCGATTGCCACTCACAAATCAGCCTTCCAAAAGGCGCAAAAACGAAATCTGACACCCCAAAGCTGATCTATTTCAGCCTAGATCAGCGATCAACATCTTGCGGTGAGGCTTGCAGACGCTGCCCTATCTGGCGGTACGCGAAGCAATGCTGCAGCAGAAGCCTGAGGCAAAAACAGACCTCAGGTGCTAAATCTCAACAGCGGTGAGGGAGTTTGTCATGGCACGGGTACAGCGCACGCGAACCACATCGCCGATCTGTGCGGTGGCATTGTCGATGTGCACAGAATGGAGGTATTCCGACTTGCCCAACATCTGGCCCGCATTGCGCCCTGCCTTCTCAACCAGCACAGACAGATCACGGCCGACCATGCTTTCCTGAATGGCATATTGTTGGCGACTGATGAGAGCCTGCAAGCGCTGGAGCCGCTCGTTGGCTTCTGCAGGGTCAACCTGCGGGCGCTCGGCGGCTGGGGTTCCGGGGCGGGTGGAGTATTTGAAGCTGTAGGCGTAGCCGTAATTGACCTCTTCAACCAAATCCATGGTGGCTTGGAAGTCCTCCTCTGTCTCCTCGGGGAAGCCTACGATGAAATCACCGGACATCATGATATCGGGGCGCACTTCACGAATACGCTCGATCAGACGCAGATAGCTCTCGGCGGTATGTTTGCGGTTCATCCGCTTGAGAATGCGGTCGGAGCCGGACTGCACGGGCAGATGCAGATAGGGCATCAGCTGTGGCGTGTCGGCATGGGCCGCAATAAGATCGTCGTCCATATCGTTGGGGTGTGAGGTGGTGTAGCGGATACGCTCCAACCCGTCGACTTTACCCAAGCTCCGGATGAGTTGCGCCAGCGTCATGCCACCGTGATAGGCGTTGACGTTCTGACCCAGCAGAGTGACTTCGCGCACGCCGCGCTCCACCAGTTCTTGAGCCTCGCGCACAACCTGCTCTGCGGGGCGCGACACTTCGGCACCTCGCGTATAGGGCACCACGCAAAAGGCGCAGAATTTATCACACCCTTCTTGTACGGTCAGGAACGCCGCGGGTGCGCGCTTGGCCTTGGTGCCGCGCCCTTTGAGGTGGTTGAACTTGTCTTCTTCGGGGAAATCCGTGTCGAGGGCAGTTTTTCCCGTCCGCACCCGCGCCTCCATTTGGGGCAAGCGGTGATAGGATTGCGGTCCCACCACCAGATCGACGGCAGGCTGACGGCGCATAATCTCAGCGCCTTCGGCCTGTGCCACACATCCGGTCACCCCGATTTTGAGGTCTGGGTTAAGTGCTTTCAGTGGTTTCATGCGGCCCAGTTCGGAATACACTTTCTCCGCCGCTTTTTCGCGGATGTGGCAGGTGTTCAGCAGAATCATATCCGCATCCTCCGCCTTATCCGTGGCGACATAGCCCTCAAGGCTCTCGGCCATCCGCTCGCTGTCATAGACGTTCATCTGACAGCCATAGGTCTTGATAAAGAGCTTCTTGGGAGTGTCTGATTTAGTCTGGGATTTTGTCTCGGACATGGGGTACGCCTGCGCATGAGATATCGGAATGGGATGCCGCGCGGGGTAACAGCGTGTGCGGCATCTTGCAATGCACAGCAATTTAACCGATTCTACCGCAAAACCCAATGATGGTGATACAGGTATCTATGGACAATATGCGCTACACCTCGCTCAATCATTTTGTGACCGCGCAAAAGGCGGCCCTCGCCATAGGTCCGATTGCCATTGTGCTGGTTGAGGATGATGTGGAGGTGGACACCACCCTGCGCCACCATCTGCAACTGGGCTTTGCCCATGTGCTGGCGTTAATGCCTGCGGTCTTCGACCTGCCCCGCGATTTGCAAGAAACCGTGCACCGCATAGATTTTGACATTTCCCAAGAGGGTGCGACACAGACAGCGGTCAATGCCATCATTGCTGCCGCCGCTGGCCAGTGGATTTACTACTGTTACAACGCAGAATACCTCTTCTATCCGTTCTGCGAGACGCGTGCGATCACCGAAATGCTCGATTTTCATACCGAAGAGCGGCGAGGTTCGATGCTCACCTACATTATTGATCTTTATGCCGATGATCTGGACGCCAATCCCGATGCAGTATCGCTTGAACGCGCACATCTGGACCGCTCAGGTTATTACGCGCTGGCCCGGCCGGATATATTGAACCACGGCCACCCCAAAGAGCGCCAACTTGATTTCTACGGCGGACTGCGCTGGCGCTATGAAGAGCACGTCCCCGCAGCCCGGCGCAACATTGACCGCATCGCGATTTTCCGCGCCAAGGCGGGCCTCAAACTGCATGACGATCACACCTTCTCGGATGAGGAATACAATACCTATGCCTGTGCGTGGCATCACAACCTGACAGCGACAATCTGCTCCTTCCGTACGGCAAAAGCGCTAAAATCCAACCCTGGCAGCCGATACGAAATCGACACCTTCAAATGGCACAATTCCGCCCCGTTTGAATGGCATTCACGTCAGTTGCTGGATTTGGGGCTGATGGAACCGGGCCAATGGTTTTAATCCTTTGAGAAATTGCCCATCAACGCATTGATCCCCTGCGACAACTGTTAGCAAGCTTTATCCAACTTCTACGCCATTCACGGCACGCCCGATCACGATTTCGGCGCATGGACCCAAAGCCTAACACTGCTGACGGATTTGGGCGCGGAGGTTCTGAACACAACCCGCGATGCGATGCTGCATGTGATGCGCTAAACGGCGGAGGGTTTGGATGCAGGCAAGTCGCTCGACGATGTCGTGGGTGGGCGACTTTCACGACAGCTGCGCAAAGCGCAAGACGGCTAAGCCTAATCCTTTATGATGCCGCCACGGCGAATCTTAACCTTGCTTTCAGGCATTTGGCGCACCGCAGGCTTGACGTTGGTAGTTCCTCCCTCAGACCTCGTCAGGTCAACATCACTGCTCTGTGGATCAATGCCAAGCTCTTCCAAAGCAGCGAGATGTTCAGCAGTTTGACCCGCCTCACTCCCCTGTTTTTCCGGCATTGCACCGCTGATGACGGCAAGTGCCGCATTATCCACCATGGTGCGCAATTGCGGGTCCGTGCGGATGGCAACGATCAGGCACGCCATCAACCCAAACCCAATAATCCGCCCGGCTATGCGCGCTTTTCGCCCCCGTGAGCGGCGGTCGATGAGGCGCTCTTCGCGGTATGTCTCTGAAAATGTCATACTGCATGCCTAATCACAAAACGCGGCCAAATTTTGACAATGGGAGCAAAAAGAACGTGCAGCGCAGTGCCGCAGGCCCTAGACGGTAGCCTATGGATGAATCCCAAACTTTCGAGATATTTCTGGTCACCGTTCCGGGTTTGGAATCTGTCCTCTGCGAAGAAGCGCTGGAACGTGGATTTACCGGCGCCGTAGCGGTGCCGGGGGGCGTCACGTTTCAGGGAGGCTGGCCGGATGTCTGGCGGGCCAATCTAGTCTTGCGCGGTGCAACACGTGTGCTTGCGCGCATTGGCGGTTTCTTAGCGTTTCATCTGGCGCAACTCGATAAACGCAGCCGTAAGTTCCCATTCGGCGATCTCCTACGCCGCGATATTCCTTTGCGCGTCCAAGTCACCACCAAAGCCTCGAAAATCTACCACGCAGGGGCCGCGGCCCAACGGATCGAGACCGCCCTCACCGATACCCATGGCCTGACCCTTGATCCTGAGGCCACACTGGTCCTGAAGGTCCGCATCGACGACAATAACGTGCTTTTCAGCCTCGATACCTCGGGCGAGAGCCTGCACAAACGCGGCCATAAAGAGGCCGTTGGCAAAGCGCCCATGCGTGAGACGCTGGCCTCTCTCATGCTGCGCACCGCAGGCTATACTGGCTCCGAGCCTGTGGTAGATCCCATGTGTGGCTCAGGCACGTTTGTCATTGAGGCCGCCGAAATCGCCGCTGGCCTGCTGCCCGGCCGCACCCGCAGCTTCGCGTTCCAAGACCTTTCGAACTATGACGCAGCCGCCTTTGACGCGATGAAAGAAAACACCACAATCACGCCCACCGTCCGCTACTACGGCTCGGACCGCGACGCGGGCGCCATCCGCATGGCCAAGGCGAATGCAGACCGCGCAGGCGTCGGCACCTTTACCCAATTCGTAAACCACGCAGCAGGCGAGCTGACGCCGCCCGACGGCCCCAAAGGGCTGGTCATCGTCAATCCGCCCTACGGCGCACGCATCGGCAACAAGAACCTACTCTACCCGCTCTACGGCACCCTCGGGCAAACCTTGCTGACACGCTTCAAAGGCTGGCGCGTGGCGCTGGTCACATCCGAGCCTGCGCTGGCAAAAGCGACTAAATTACCTTGGAAACCCCAAGGTCCTGCGATAGCGCACGGCGGCATGAAAGTCTGGCTTTGGCAGACGCCGCCCCTTAGATAACCGAGTAAAAGGAACCCCGATATGACACAAATTAACGTAGCAAACCTGACGTTGGGCAATGACCTGCCCTTTACCCTCATCGGCGGCATGAACGTCCTTGAGAGCCGTGATTTGGCGATGCAGGTGGCCGAAGCCTATGTCGAAGTAACCACCAAGCTGGGTATCCCGTACGTGTTCAAAGCGTCTTTTGACAAGGCAAACCGCTCCTCCATCCACAGCTATCGTGGGCCGGGCATGGAAGAGGGTCTCAAGATTTTTCAGGAGATCAAGGCGACCTTTGGTGTGCCCGTCATCACAGACATCCACACCGAGGCGCAATGCGCGCCCGTGGCCGAGGTCTGCGATATCTTGCAAGTGCCTGCGTTTCTCGCGCGCCAGACCGATCTGATCGCCGCCGTGGCTGCTACAGGAGCCGTAATCAACGTGAAGAAGCCACAATTCATCAGTCCGCCGCAGATGCAGAACATCGTCGAAAAACTTCGCGAATGTGGCAACGACCAGATCATGCTCTGTGAGCGTGGCGCGTGCTTTGGGTATGACAATCTGGTGGTCGATATGCTGGGCATCCGCACGATGCGCGAAGTGTCAGGCGATGCGCCGATTATCTTTGACGTGACACATGCCCTGCAAATGCGCGCGCCGGGCGGTGCAGCATCAGGGGGCCGTCGCGCCCAAGTGGCCGAATTGGGCCGCGCCGGTCTGGGTGTGGGTCTTGCAGGCCTGTTCCTTGAGGCGCACCCCGACCCCGACAAGGCACTGTGCGACGGTCCAAGCGCGCTGCCATTGGACAAGCTGGAGCCATTCTTGGCACAGATGAAAGCAGTGGATGACGTGGTGAAATCCCTGCCGCCGCTTGATATTAATTAGAGGCGATCAAAGCGGTACCGAAAACATAGGATCGCGAGATTCTGCGAACAAAAATGAATGACAGCGCCATATCGGTACACCAGCGAAAAGGGTCATTTCCCAAACTCTTATCCGCTCAATATAACCGTGCTTCCTCGTCGTTTGAATGATCATCCTGAACCTCTTGCAAGGTCTGCTTCCTTTCGACTGTCGCAATCACCCATTCAGCCAAAGTAGGTGCCGTTTTGCGTGCGGGCCATTGATCCGGATTCCAAATACGCGACCGAATAAACGATTTGGAGCAATGCATAAAGGCTTCCTGAACCTCCACAACCATGGCTAAAACAGGCTCCTTATCATTGATCGCGAGGCGTTTGCTGATCGCGGCGTCCTTAACAATTCGCGCTTTTCCAGCAATTCTGAGAGTGTCTCCGTGACCCGGCACAATAAACAAGATAGCAACATTCGGATCTTCGAGGATGTTCTGGAAGCCATCAACGCGATGGTTACCCAACCTGTCTGGGATGATCAGGGTTTTGTTGTCGTAAACTTCTACGAAACCGGCGGGGTCGCCTTTCGGGGATACATCGATCAGGCCTTTTGAGGATTTCGTGGCCACGACAATCAAAGATGCAGAGGCGATGAATTTTCGTGCCACCTCGTTCAGTTCGTCGGTCACCTTAAGAAAAGTGTTTGTAAACCCTTCGGACGGCAGCAATTCTCGCAAGCGCGAAACGCTTTCAATTTCCTCGTCGACAGTTAACATCCCGAATATCCTTACTTTGCCATCAGCATGAGTCTGGCTCACGAGACAAAGATAGCAGAATTCGAGGTTCTTTAGAGATTTTCCGCCTGCGGCATCCCCAGCACGTGATAACCGCCATCAACATGGATGATCTCACCCGTGGTGCAGGCCCCTACATCAGAGGCCAGATAAACCGCCGTGCCGCCCACAGCCTCAAGCGTCGCATTCTCCCGCATGGGGGCATTCTGACCCGCGTGCTTGTACGTCTTGCGCGCACCGCCGATTGCAGCCCCCGCCAGCGTCTTCATCGGGCCGGGTGAGATCGCGTTGACGCGGATGCCTTCAGGACCGAGATCATTGGCCAGATAGCGGGTCGCTGATTCCAGTGCCGCTTTGGCAACGCCCATGACGTTATAGTTCGGAACCACTTTGTTGGAGCCTTGATACGTCAGCGTCATCAATGTGCCCCCGTTCTCGACCATCATCGGATGCGCGCGGCGGGCGACCTCGATAAAGCTGTAGGCGGAGATGTCCATGGAGTGCTTGAAGTTGGCGCGAGACGTGTTGAGGAATCGCCCCGTCAGCTCAGATTTATCTGAAAATGCAATAGCATGGACCACAAAATCAATCGTCGGCCAACGTGCGCCCAGCTGCTCAAAGGCAGTGTCGAGCGAGGCATCATCGGTCACATCCACATCGACCATGAAGTCGGACCCGACACTCTCGGCCAGCGGTTTGAGGCGACTGCCAAAGGCTTCGCCTTGATACGTAAAGGCCAGCTCGGCCCCTGCCCCTGCCATCGCTTTTGCAATACCCCAAGCGATCGAACGCTCGTTTGCAACACCCATAATCAGGCCACGTTTTCCGTGCAACATTCCGGTCATATTCTTGATCCTACGCTTTATATTTCGAGAGGATCATTGATCCGTTGGTGCCGCCAAAGCCGAAGGAGTTGGTCATCACGGAATCCAGCCCAGCATCATCGACCCTTGTGGTTGCAATCTCCGCAGGGTCCAGACGCTCGTCCAATGTTTGCACGTTAATAGACGGCGTGATGAAGTCATCCTCCAGCATCAGCAGACAGAATATCGCCTCCAGCGCGCCAGCAGCGCCCTGTGCATGGCCCGTCATGGATTTGGTGGAACTGACCGGGGGCGTGGAGCCTTGGCCAAATACACGGCGCACGGCTTCGATTTCGCCCACGTCGCCTACGGGCGTTGAGGTGCCATGGGCGTTGATGTAGCTCACCTTGCGGCCCTCAGGCAGTGTGGAGAGGGCAAGGCGCATGGCGCGCTCACCTCCCTCACCGGAGGGGGCCACCATATCATGACCATCCGAGGTGGCGGCATAACCGGTCACTTCGGCATAAATCTTTGCGCCGCGCGCAAGCGCGTGTTCAAGGTCCTCAAGCACAACCATGCCACCGCCGCCCGAAATGACAAAACCGTCGCGGTCTTGGTCAAACGCGCGGGAAGCCAGCTCTGGCGTGTCGTTATACTTGCTGCTCATCGCGCCCATAGCATCAAAAAGGCACGACAGCGTCCAGTCCAGTTCCTCCCCGCCACCGGCAAACATAACGTCCTGTTTGCCCATCATAATTTGCTCTGCTGCGTTGCCGATACAATGTAGAGAGGTGGAACAGGCGGAGGTAATGGAATAGTTGATGCCCTTGATTTTATAGGCAGTCGATAGGTTCGCACTGACAGTGGAACTCATACATTTAGGCACAGCAAACGGCCCGATACGCTTGGTCGCACCGGTGTTCTTAACTACCTCATGCGCAGCGAGCATCGCCGAAGTCGACGGACCGCCGGAACCTGCAACCAGACCTGTGCGCGGGTTGGAAACCACATCTTCGCCCAGACCCGCATCCTCAATCGCTTGGCCCATCGCGAGATAGGCATAGGCAGCGCCCGGCCCCATAAAGCGGAAGGTACGTTTATCGATATGCTCGGACGGGTTAATTTTGAGCGTGCCGGCGATGCGGCTGCGGAACCCGTGCTCGGCCATTTCCTCTGATGCGACAATCCCGCTGGTACCGGTCTTTAGCGATGCTTTGACCTCGGCGGCATTGTTTCCGATGGATGAGACGATGCCCAACCCTGTGACCACGACGCGACGCATATGCAGCACTCCCTATTCTTGCTTGCCCCTTCTTAGGACAGGGCCGCGCCATGGTGCAAGCGCCTAGCCCATATTGTCCGCATCGGGAGGTAACGGTTTATCAGTAAACAATCAACGAT
>CBDTVN010000047.1:0-20580 GCA_965364195.1 uncultured Sulfitobacter sp.
ATCTTCATCATCGCGGCTTGCGCCAGAATTTTCGTGGCCCTTATCTGCGGAGCTACGCCAGCGAAATTACTGCGCGCGCGAATGCACGATCAGGTTGGCCCCGCCCTGCATAAACTTGTACAAGCACTTGAAGCCCGCACTGGCAGCGCCCCCGCGCTGAGCCGTCGCAGTTAAAATCTAAGGAAGAGAGCCATCATGTCTGATCCCATTGCTTATAGTGTTCACGGTCCTGTTGCGGTCCTGCGTATCCAGAACCCGCCAGTTAATGCACTGTCCCAAGCGGTGCGTCAGGGATTGTGGGATGCGATGGACCGCGCCGAGGCGGATGCGGACATCAAGGCGGTCCTTATCGTGGGCGACGGGCGTGCGTTTATCGCAGGAGCGGACATAACCGAATTTGGCAAGCCGCCCATGGCACCCGCGCTGCCTGATCTGTGCACCCGCGTTGAGGGATCAAAGCTGTTGGTCGTCGCCTCCATGCATGGCGTCTCGTTGGGCGGCGGGTTGGAGATTGCGCTGGGCGCGCATTACCGCACCGCTCAACCCTCTGCAGTTGTGGGCCTGCCCGAAGTGCATCTGGGGCTGCTCCCCGGTGCGGGCGGCACGCAACGCCTGCCGCGTCTAACAGGTGCGGATAAGGCGATTGAAGTTATCACCTCAGGTCGCCAGATCAAAGCCGCCGAAGCGTTGGAGCTTGGGATCATCGACAGGGTCGCGGAGGGCGATCCACAAGAGGTCGGCCTTGCCTATGTGATGGACCTGATAAGCACGGATGCCCCGCGCCGTGCGATATCGGAAATGCCCGCACCTGAGGCGATTGATTGGGACGCGACCTATGATGGTGTGCTGAAAAAGGGCCGTGGCCAGATCAGCGGTGGTGCGGGCGTACGCGCAGTGCAGGCTGCGTCCGAGCTGCCCTTTGCCGAGGGGATGGCTGCTGAGCGCCAATTGTTCATGGAGATGCTCGCCAGTGATCAAAGTAAAGGGATGATCCACGCGTTTTTCAACGAACGCGCGGTGAGCAATCTGCCAGAGCTTAAAGGTGTCGAGCCACGTCCGTTGAACATGATCGGTATCATTGGCGGCGGGACAATGGGCGCGGGCATTGCCACAGCAGCATTGCTGGCGCAGATGGAAGTCGTTCTCATCGAGACAGGCGAGGAGCAGGTTGCCGCAGCACGGGGCCGCATCGAGGGCAACCTTGCAGGTGCGCTCAAGCGCGGCAAGATCACGCAGATGCAATATGATGCGCTCACCACAGCCGCGCTCACCGTGGCGATCAATTATGACACGCTGTCAAACGTCGATCTGGTGATCGAGGCCGTGTTCGAGAATATGGACGTTAAGCGCGAAGTCTTTGGCAAGCTCGACGCCGTGTGCAAACCGGGTGCGATCCTTGCCTCCAATACATCCTATCTGGACGTGGACGAGATTGCAGCGGCGACCTCGCGCCCGCAGGATGTGATCGGGCTGCACTTTTTCTCGCCCGCGCATGTGATGAAACTGCTTGAGGTTGTCGTGGCTGAAAAAACTGCAGTTGACGTGGTTGCGACTGGGTTCGCGCTGGGCAAACGCTTGGGTAAAATTTCCGTGCGTGCGGGTGTTTGTGACGGATTTATCGGCAACCGCATTCTGGCGGTCTACCGTACAGCGGCAGACCACATGGTTCTGGATGGCGCATCGCCCTACCAGATTGACAAGGCGCTCACCGACTTCGGCTTTGCCATGGGGCCTTTCGCCGTGGCCGACCTTGCAGGTCTCGACATCGGCTGGATGACCCGCAAACGCAAAGCTCCCGACCGTCACCCTGACGAACGTGTGCCGACCTACATCGACAAGCTGTGCGAACAAGGTCATTTCGGGCGCAAGACGGGCGAGGGGTACTACCTTTATGAAGCGGGCAACCGCGCCTCCGTGCCGAATCCGAAAATCTCTGAGTTCATCGCCGCTGAACAGGCTGAATTGAAAATAACGCCACGTGATTTCAGTGATGAGGAGATTGTCAGGCGCTATATGTGTGCCATGGTGAATGAAGCTGCGAAGGTCGTGGAGGAGGGCATCGCCCGACGCCCTGCCGATGTGGATATGGTGCTGCTGTTTGGTTATGGCTTCCCGCGCTATTGGGGCGGTCCGCTGAAATGGGCTGACCTGCAAGGGCTGGATACGGTGCTGGCCGATATCGAGCGCTTTGCGGCCGAGGATGCATGGTTCTGGAAACCGGCAGCTTTGTTGCAACAGCTTGTGACGAGCGGTGGCAGCTTTGATGATTTGAACCGCGCTCCGGCTAAGTGAAGCCCGAGTGCAACCGATAGATTGATGGAGAGGATTCGAAAATGGACCTGAGCTATTCTAACGAAGAGATCGCCTTTCGCGATGAAGTACGTGGGTTTTTGGCTGAAAAAGTCACGCCAGACATGCAGGACAAAGTGCGCGGTAAGGGCGAGTTGACCAAGGCTGACATGGAAAACTGGCACGCGATCCTCAATGCCAAAGGGTGGCTTGCCCCCAACTGGCCAGCGGAGTTTGGTGGCGCTGAATGGAATGCTGTGCAAAAGCACATCTTCGAGGAAGAGGCCGCCTCCGTTGCCGCCCCGCGCATTGTGCCGTTCGGTTTGGGTATGCTGGCGCCCGTGCTGCAAAAATTCGGCTCGAAAGAGCAAAACGATTACTGGCTGCCGCGCATCCTTTCGGGTGAGGATTGGTGGTGTCAGGGATATTCAGAGCCGGGCGCGGGGTCTGACCTTGCCTCTCTGAAAACCACTGCCGTCAAGAACGAGGCGGGGACGCATTACACCGTGAACGGCCAAAAGACTTGGACCACATTGGGCCAGCACGCCAACATGATCTTCTGCCTTGTGCGCACGGACAAGGACGTGAAGCAGCAAGAGGGCATTTCTTTCCTGCTCATCGACATGGATACGCCGGGCATCGAAGTGCGCCCGATCATCCTGCTGGACGGCACGCCCGAGGTAAACGAGGTCTGGTTCACGGATGTCGAAGTGCCCGTTGAGAACCTTGTTGGCAAAGAGAACGAGGGCTGGACTTACGCCAAATATCTGCTGACACATGAGCGCACGAACATTGCGGGCGTCGGCTTTAGCCAAGCGGGTCTTGCCTCGGTCAAACGGTTGGCAAAAGCCGAGATGGCGGGCGGCAAACCCCTCATTGAGAACCCGCTTTTTGCAGCACGTGTGGCGCAGGTCGAAATTGATCTGATGGCCATGTCTACGACAAACATGCGCATCGTTTCAAAGGCGGCGGCAGGCACTGCACCCGGGGTGGAAAGCTCCATGCTCAAGGTCAAAGGAACGATCATCCGGCAGGAGATCAACGATCTGGCGCGCCGCGCGGCAGGTGTCTATGCGGCGCCGTTTGCATCCGAGGCCGTTGAAGGAACCAATACTATGATCCCCGATCCCAACGGTGCAGGTCCGGTCGCGGCCAAGTATTTTAACAACCGTAAATTGTCGATCTTCGGGGGATCAAATGAGATCCAGCGCGGGATTATCGCAAAAGTCACGATGGGAAGCTGAGCACATGAATTTTGATCTGACTGAAGAGCGGCAAATGCTGCAAGACACGCTACGCCGCTTCCTGCGGGACCGCTATGACACGGCGACGCGCAACAAAATTCTTGAGAGTGACAGCGGCATGTCCTCCAAGATTTGGGCCGAGTTGGCCGAATTGGGCGTCATCGGCGCACTGTTCACCGAAGAGCAGGGCGGCTTTGGCGGCAAAGGCTTTGACATCGCTGTGGTATTTGAAGAACTGGGCCGCGCGGGTGTGGTGGAGCCTTTCCTTGATACGGCAGTACTGGCCGGTGGCCTGATTGCGGATCTGGGCAATGACGACCAACAGGCCCATGTCGAGAGCATCATCGACGGAAGCCTGCAACTGGCGTTTGCCCATGGCGAACCTGCCAGCCGCTATGACCTGACCCGCGTGAGCACCGCCGCGACCGAGAAGGGTGACGAGATCATCCTCAATGGCCGCAAAGCTGTGGTCGTGAACGCCGAAGCCGCTGATATGCTGGTTGTGTCTGCACGTGAGAGCGGTGCGCAGGATGATGCGGATGGTATCTCGCTGTTCTTGGTACCCAAAGATGCAAAAGGCCTAACCGTTCAGGGCTATGCCCTGCTTGCAGGTGGCCGCGCTGCCGAAGTGACATTGGACGATGTGGCTGTTTCTGCCTCTGCGCGCCTTGGTGCGGCTGGTAAAGCGGCGGATGCAATCGAAGCGCGGATTGCTGCGGCAAACGTGGCCCAAACCGCCGAGACATTGGGCGCGATGGAGACGGCTTGTTACTTGACCAAAGACTACCTCGGCACGCGCAAACAGTTTGGCCGTCCGATTGGTACGTTCCAGGCACTTGCCCACCGCTTCTCCGATCTGTTGATCGAGATGGAGCAGGCGCGCTCTGCCGTGATTCTTGTCGCGGGACACCTTGAGGCAGATCGTGGGACACGCGAGCGGCATGTCTCGGCGGCAAAGAACCTGATCGGTCGTGTGGGCCGTCTGGTGGGTGAAGAATCCATCCAGCTGCACGGCGGTATTGCCATGACGCAGGAGTACGAGCTGGCACATATCGCCAAACGTATCATCATGGCCGATCACCGCTTTGGCGATGTGGACCATCATCTGGAGCGGTTTATTGCCCTCGCTGCAGCCTAAAGAAGAGGCCGGTTTCATCTATGGTGAGACCGGCACCCAGCGCCTTGTCGGATATGTCGTTGATGTGCGCGATCCTGTGCACGGGCGCTGCTATCTGGATGTGACCGACGATCATCTCAACCGCCATGGTGTATTGCACGGCGGTATTGCGGTGACTGTGCTCGATAACGCATGCGGGACGACGGGATCGCTGACCGTGGACTCCACTGGGAGGGCGCCGTTCCTGACCGTCTCGATGAACACGCAGTTTGTAGGGTCTGGCAAACGCGGGCGTATGACGGCGACGGGTACTGTGACGGGCGGTGGGCGCAGCCTGCTGTTCATCAGCGCCGAGTTGCGCCATGAAGACGGCACATTGGTGGCCACATCAACGGGCGTGTTCAAACGCGTCCCGCAAGACAAACTTGGATAACGGAGACGCAAACATGGGCGCACGATTAGAGGATGCAGGCGACCGCCTGATCATCTGGAACGGCAACACCGACAAACGCGGCGCACTCTCGCCCGAACTGTACGAGTGCATCATGAAAGCCTGCGCGATGGCGAGTGAACGGCGCATCCGGTCGATTATCCTGACTGCCGAGGGGCCGTTCTTTTGTGCAGGTGGCGACCTTAACCAACTGATCAAAAGCCAAGGCATGCCAGCGGACCAGCGCACCGCGCGGATTGATGGCTTACACGACGTGATCCGCGCAATGCGTGCCTGTCCGGTGCCGATTATTGCCGCCGTTGAGGGGGGCGCTGCGGGCGCTGGTCTCAGCTTCGCACTGGCGTGTGATATTATTGTAGCCGCGAAGGGTGCCAAGTTTGTGGCAGCTTATGTGAAAGCTGGATTGGTCCCCGATGGAGGCCTGACCGCGCATCTGGCGCGTGCTCTGCCACGTCAGCTCTCTATGGAAATGTGCATGCTTGCGCAGCCTGTGCTGGCCGAGCGGATGCATGATCTGGCGGTGGTAAATGCGCTCACGGAAGCTGGCGGCACGATGGATGTCGCGCGCGCGTATGCGGACCGCTTTGCCGAGGGTCCACGGGATGCGCAAGCCGCGATCCGTAAGATGGTCGCCGCCGCTTATGATGCGACAGAGGCGGAGCAGCTTGATCACGAGCGTGACGCGATGGGCCATGCCACTGGCGCGCCTGAAGCGGCCGAAGGCATCGCGGCATTTTTGGAAAAACGCAAACCCAACTACAGCTAATATTGGCGGTTGAGTGGGGATGATCTGGGAGGATGTTGCATGGCACGTGTTGAAGAGTTTCTAAGAGATCGCGTTGAGGCAGCACCTGACAGCACTGCACTAAGCGATTCTAGCGGCGTGCGTTGGAGTTATGCCGAGTTCGACCGTGCGAGTGATGATCTGGCTGCGGCGTTGCGCAGCGCTGGAGTGCAGCCCACCGACCGCGTCCTGCTGCTGGTTGAGAACTGTGCTGCCGCGGTGGCCGCACTGCACGCTGCGTGGAAGATTGGTGCAGTGATCATTCCGTTTAATGCGCGCCAGACGGAAGGTGAGGTCGCCAAGGTTCTCAACCATGCCACCCCAGCTGCGATTTTGATGACATCGCATGTATCCCCTGATGCGGCGGTGCACGCTACACGTATGGGCGCGTCCGAGATTACAGGTGCGTTCGGCACGATGATGCTGGCCAAAGCGACGTCAGACCCCGACGCGGATTTGGAAGATGTCGCGGTGCTGCTCTACACCACGGGCACCACGGGCGATCCGAAAGGCGTTATGCTGATGCATGATGGTATTCGCTTTGGTGGCATGGCCTCCAGTAAACTGCGCAAGATGACGCCAGATGATGTGGTCTACGGCGTGCTCCCCATGAGCCATGTGTTCGGGCTTATCTCTGTCCTGACGGGCGCGTGTTATACTGGCGCGCATGTACAGATCGAGGCGCGGTTTTCAGCGCAAAAGCTCTATGATGCCGCCATGGGCGGGATCACAATCATCCCTGCCGTGCCGCAAATGCACGCGATGGTCATGCAATACACCAAAGAGCAGGGGATGGAGCGTTTGGGCGCGCCTGCGCTGCGCTATGTCTCCTCCGGTGGTGCGCCGCTTGATCCCGCATGGAAACGCAAGGCGGAAGCGTTTTATGAGCTGCCGTTGCAAAACGGGTTTGGCATGACGGAGACGTCCTCGGGCGCATCTGCCACGAACAATCCCATCGGCTCACCAGATATCTCTGTTGGTCCTGTGACACCCGGTACAGAGGCGATGATTGACGCAGATGCCCCCGGTGGCAATGGCGTGGACGAGGGCGAAGTGTTGGTGCGTGGCCCGCATATCATGAAGGGTTACTACCGCAACGAGGCGGCGACGGCTGCTGTGTTTGCAGGAGACGGATGGATGCGTACGGGCGACCTTGGCAAGATTGATGCGCACAACAAACTGCACATCCTGGGCCGCTCCAAGGAGTTGATCATCCACGGTGGGTTCAATGTCTATCCGCCCGAGGTTGAGGCCGCACTCAATGACCATCCGCAGGTGATACAGTCGGCTGTGGTAGGGCGTACGAAGGATGGTGATGAAGAAGTGTTGGCCTTCGTTCAGGTGTCAGACACGGACCGACCCGACATCAATGATCTGCGCGCGTTCGTCAAAGAGCGTTTGGCGGGGTATAAGCGGCCAAAGCATATCGTCCTTGCGACCGCGCTCCCCGCCGCACCAACGGGGAAGCTGCTCAAGCATAAAATGATTGAAGTCTTGGGTGCAGAGCTGCCCTAAAGGCGCTTTGCTGCCTCAGACGTAAACCCCTGCGGCGGCTTCGCGGATTGCGCGGATGTTGGTGCCGTAAGGGGATGGATCAGAGACCGAACCGCCTTTGAACACGGCAGAGCCTGCGACCAGCACATCCGCACCAGCACCCGCCACGATGGGCGCGGTTCTGGGGTCCACACCGCCGTCGATCTCGATATGAACGGGCCGATCCCCGATCATGGCGCGCAGGGTTTTGATTTTATCGCTCATATCGATGAATTTTTGACCACCAAAACCGGGGTTCACGGTCATCACACAGATCAGGTCGGTAAGGTCGAGCAATTCGGCAACTGCTGACGCTGGTGTGCCGGGATTGAGGGCGACACCCGCTTTGGCTCCTGTTGCGCGGATCGCTTGGAGCGTGCGATGGATGTGGGGTGTGGCCTCGACGTGGGCCGTTATAAAGTCGGCCCCTGCATTTGCGAAATCCTCGATATAGGCATCCACGGGCGAGATCATCAGATGAACGTCCATGATCCCTTTGATATGGGGCCGGATCGCGGCGCAAGTGGCAGCACCAAATGTGATGTTCGGCACAAAATGCCCGTCCATCACATCGACGTGGATCCAGTCAGCGCCTTGCGCCTCGACGGCGGCACATTCCGCACCAAAATTGGCGAAATCGGAGGCGAGGATGGAGGGAGCGATCTTGATTGAGCGGTCAAAGGACATGGGCGGCAGCCTTTCTTGAACAGGGTTGGTGCGGTCATAGCGGCTCGGGCCAGTCAGGGCAATCGGGCGTTGGGCCTGCTTGCTTGACTATTCGCGGGGGCCAAGGGCAAGCTGGGCGCAGATAACCTTTGGGGAGGAGAGAACATGACTATTCTGACACGTCGCCAGACATTGGCGGGGATCACGGCATCCGCAGCGGCCCTTGGCCTTGGCGCACCTGCAATCGCGCAAGGGCGCAAGATCACGCTAGGTGCACTGCGCTTTACCAGCCACTCCGGCACATTTGTGGCGCTGGAACGGGAGTATTTCAAAGAGGCCGGTCTGGACGTGGAAGTGAAGTTTTTCCAAGCAGCCCAACCTATGGCTGTTGCGATTGCCTCGGGTGATGTGGATTATGCGGTGACTGCGATTTCAGGTGGTCTGGTCTCGCTCGCTGACAAAGGCGCAATCAAAGTGATCGGCGGGGCATTGCAGGAAGAAGCGGGCATTGACGGGCAGAAATTTCTTGTCTCCGATGCAGCCTTCAAAGCGGGGATCACCGAACCGTCCAAGCTGGATGGCAAGTCCTACGGGATGACCACGGCAGGCTCGTCGTTCCACTACATGGGGTCCAAGATGGCTGCCGCTGAAGGGATCGAGCTGACATTTAAGCCGCTGCAAAAAGTCGGCGCAATCATTGGTGCGTTGAAGACGGGCCAGATTGATGCGTGGTCGATCGTGCCGCATATCGCCAAGCCGTTGGCGGGGTCCGGTGCAGTCCATATCATCGGCGATGTGGCGACATATTTGCCCGACTATCAGGTCACAACTGTCTTTACCTCCGCCAAGAATGCCGGCGAGGAAAAGCAGATGACGCAGGATTATCTGGCGGCCTATTCCAAGGGTGTTGCCGACTATAACGCGGCGATGATTGCCAAGGACGGAGGCGAGGACGGCGTAAATGCGATGGTCGATCTGATCCACAAATACGTCTACACGGATCGCCCGCGCGAAAAGGCGGCACCCTCGATCATCAATGGCACCATGCGCCTCAACGAGGGTGCGAAGATGAACGTGGCATCCGTGCGAGACCAGCTTGAGTGGTTCCAGTCTGAAGATCTGGTGGGCAAGGATATCCCGTTCGATGCGCTGGTGGATAGCTCTTATGTCGAGACGGTTGGCGCGTAATTTTAGCATAACAACAAGAGGGCGGGGCGTGCTGCGTCCCGCTTTTGTTTTTGGAGGATTGCGATGTTTTTTATCAGATGCGGTGGCCTGATTTCATGGTTACTTGTTTTGCTGGGATTGCTCCACACAGCGGCGGGAGTTTTTGTCACCTTCTCGACAAGTGACATTGAGATGCCTGCAGCTGTGGCAAGCCATCTCGCGTCTGTGACCTCTGGTGATGCGATCATCGAGGGGGTGATGGTATTTGCTGCTGGCATTGTGATGGGCTTGTTGGTGCAAATCGCGAAGGGCGTGAGGTTTGACTAAGGACTTGCCGTGGATCTGAAGCTGGATGCTGTGACGCACCGATACGGCGAGACAGAAGTGTTGCGTGATGTGTCGCTGGATATTCCCTCAGGGCGGATCACCTGCATCGTGGGACCGTCAGGCTGTGGGAAATCGACTTTGCTGCGGTTGCTTGGCGGTTTGGAGCAGCCCACGCAAGGGGCAGTGCTTCAGGTGGGCGCGCCGCCCGAGGGGTGCCTTAACGCGCTCACTTATATCTTTCAGGATTTTGCATTGCTGCCTTGGCGCACGGTCGAGGGGAATGTGGCATTGGTGCTGGAGGATCATAAGCTGGCCAATCAGCCCGCGATCATTGCTGATGTTCTGGCCCGCACCCGGCTGACGGATTTTGCAGGGGCGCTGCCAAAGCAACTGTCAGGCGGTATGAAGCAGCGTGTGGCGATTGCACGCGCGCTGGCCGTGAACCCTGCGGTCATGCTGATGGACGAGCCGCTGAGCGCGTTGGACAGTCAGACGCGCGAATTGCTCATGGATGATCTGGTGGGCCTGTGGACGCGGACACCTTTCACTGCAGTTTATGTGACCCACAATCTGGCGGAAGCCGTGCGGCTGGGGCACCGGATTGTTGTGCTGTCGCGCCGTCCTGGCGAGGTGCGCGAGATTGTTGAAATTGAGACCCCGCTAGAGAGTCGCACCCATGGAGATCCCGCGCTGGATGCGCAACAAAAGCATCTCTGGGATTTGATGCGCGATGAAGCGGCGGCGGCGGATGCGGAGTTGCTTCATGTCTGATCGGGTGCCGTTCCGCGGAGGCGGCTTTGCTCCCATGCAGGTCCGCGGTCTCGGGTTGGCCGTATTCGTGCTGCTGATCGCCTTTGCGGAGTGGGGGACGCGGAGCGGGTTTATCTCGGCGCTGACGCTGCCGCGGCCTTCGGATGTGTTCGGCACATTTGTCGAGCTGTGGGAGAGTGGTCTGCTCTTTAAGCATCTTCTCCCGTCGCTCAGCCGATTGGCTGTCGGGGCAAGCATTGGTGCATTTCTTGGAATTTCCGTAGGCGTGATGATCGGGCTGTTTGGCTATGTGCGTGCAGGGCTTGTGCCACTGGTAGCTGCAATTTTTCCAATTCCCAAGATCGCCTTGCTGCCGCTGTTTGTGATCTGGTTCGGGATTGATGAGACGTCAAAATACGCGCTCATCGCCTTTGGCACCTTCACGCCGACTGTGGTGGCGACATATGCGGCGGTGGACAATGTTGACCGCACGCTGATCCGCATGGGCCAAAGTTTCGGCCTGTCGTGGTGGTCGATTGTGCGCAAAATTGTGCTACCTGGTGCGATGCCGGGGATTTTGTCAGGGCTGCGCATCTCGCTCACGATTGCAATTATCCTGCTGGTGGCTGCCGAAATGCTGGGCGCAGAATACGGCGTTGGCGCGTATATTCTGGAGGCGGGGAGCCTTTATGATCTGGAGCGTCTCTTTGCCGGTGTCGTGATCCTGTCGGTGCTGGGTGTGTTGTTGTCATGGGCGATTGGCCTGCTGGAACGGCGTGTTCTGCGCTGGCGTGTTTAGGACCGTTTCGGACATATAGGACATAGTTATTGACCTAAGTTGAGACTCCATGCTTTGTACCCTTGAAACAGTTGTTCGGGGAGGAACGATGATGGATTGGCACCAGATTTTCGCAACACGCAATGACCGCATGAAAGCCAGCGAAATCCGCGAGCTGCTCAAGCTATTGGACCAACCGGATATCATCTCCTTTGCGGGCGGTATTCCTGATCCTGACCTCTTTCCAGCGGAAGCGTTCCAACAAGCCTTTGCCGATGCATTGACCCCCGAGAACCAAGCCACAGCATTGCAATACTCCGTCTCGGAGGGCTACGGCCCGCTGCGCGAATGGATCGTCGAGGAGATGGCGCGTCTTGGTATTCCGTGTACCCGCGATAACGTGCTGATCACGTCCGGCTCACAGCAAGCACTCGATTATCTCGGCAAACTCCTGCTTAGCCCCGGTGATACGGCGCTGGTCGGGTGGCCCACCTATCTGGGCGCATTGGGTGCATTTAACGCCTACGAGCCACGCTATGACCGTCTTGACCCTGAGACGAACCGCTCTGCCGCTGACTATGCCGAGGCGGCGGGCGAGGGGCGGGTAAAGTTTGCCTACATGTCCGTCGATTTTGCTAATCCGACGGGTAAGACCCTTGATGCGGCCATGCGGGAGCGCGTGATTGATCTGGCCGACGAACTGGACATTGCTGTGATTGAGGATGCCGCCTATCAAAGCTTGCGCTATGAAGGGGAGGCCCTTGCCCCCGTTCTTGCGCGAGAGATCGAGCGTAAGGGGGATATCAACGCCTGTCGTACGCTCTATTGCGGGAGCTTCTCCAAAACCCTCGCTCCCGGTTTGCGGGTGGGCTGGGTCTGTGGCGCGCAAGAGGTGATCAGCCAGCTTGTCTTGCTCAAGCAGGCGGCGGATTTGCACAGCTCTACGATCAACCAGATGGCGATTGCGACGGTGGCAAATGCGCAGTTCGACAGCCATGTGGCCAAGATAAAGGCAGCCTATAGCGCGCGGCGTGACCGGATGTTGACCGCCCTTGAGGCCCATATGCCCGACGGTGTCACTTGGACACGTCCCGAAGGCGGTATGTTCATCTGGCTAGAGCTGCCCAAACATATCAAAAGCGCCGACCTTCTGGCCCAATCGCTCAAGTCCGAGCGGGTGGCCTTTGTTCCGGGTCACGCCTTCTTTGCGGACGGCTCTGGCACCAATACGTTGCGCCTGAGCTTTAGTCGGACGGATGAGGCGACCATCGATGAAGGTATCGTGCGCCTTGGACGGCTGATTGCCGCTGCTGTTTGAGGGGGAGAGTGATTGAACCGGCAGGCCACTGCGCTTAGATACGGGGCTATGAACAAAACTCTCGCCCTGTTTCTGACCCTTGCTGCCGCGCCGCTGAGCGCACATCCGCATATCTTTGTGAACACAGGGCTCACGTTCTTGGTGGACGAGCAGAACCGCTTGACCCATGTGCAGGTCACATGGGAATATGATGAGCTTTATTCCCTGCTGGTTACCGAGGATATGGGCGTAGACAGCGACTATGATGGTGTGCTGACCCCCGCTGATACGGCGATGTTGACTGGTTTTGACATGCAGTGGGTTGAGGGCTTTAACGGTGATCTGGTTGGGGCATTAAACGGCGTGCCGCTGGGCTTGTCCCAACCTTCCGCCCCGACAGCGACCCTGCGCGATGGAAAAATCATCACGACACATCTGCGCGCGATCGCGGGGGCGCCCGAGATAACAGGCCCGCTTAATTTCCTGCCCTATGACGGGACGTATTACACCGCTTACGAGGTTGACCTGCCCGTCACCGTACAAGGTGGCAAGGGGTGTGATGTCTCCATCAGCGCACCCGATATCGAAGGCGCGCTTGCGATGACAAAAGCCGAGCTTGGCGCGCTGCCGCTCGATTTTGATATGGAGGCGGCAGGCTTGGGCGATATTGGTCGCCGCTTTGCCACGGATGTCGAGATCACATGCGCCGCGGGATAGGTCTGGCATTACTGCTGGCCTGTGCGGTGCTGGCGTGGCTATGGATGAGTGGCGCATTCGAGCAGATGGCCGTCTGGGCTGCTGGAGAGCAAAGGAACTTCCAAAACAGTATCGCCCGCACGCTGCGTGCTTTGCGAGGCGGGGACACGGGAGCGTTCGCTTTGCTGATGACCAGCTGCTTTGCCTACGGTTTCTTCCATGCAATCGGTCCAGGTCATGGCAAGCTGTTGGTGGGGGGCTATGGCCTTGCACGTTCCGTTCCGATGCTGCGTCTCTCGATGATTGCGCTACTCTCCAGCCTTGGCCAAGCGGTCACGGCGATTGTGTTGGCATACGGCGGGCTATGGCTGCTGGGCGTCACGCGTGAGCGGATGGTTGGCGCCGCCGAGGACTGGCTTGCGCCTTTGAGCTATGCGCTCATTGCGGCGATCGGGCTTTGGCTGGTCTTGCGGGGGCTGGCGCGGCTCCGGCGCGCGCAGATTACACAGGGTCATAGTCATGAAGGTGGCACCGATACCTGCAACAGCTGCGGACATCGGCACGGCCCATCCCTTGACGAGGCAGAGACAGCGACCAGCCTGCGCGACGCGCTTGTTTTGATCGGTGGTATCGCAGTGCGGCCCTGCACGGGGGCGTTGTTTGTGCTCATCATTACGTGGCAAATGGGTATCCCTATCGCGGGTGTGGCGGGTGCTTTTGCGATGGCGCTGGGGACCGCATCAGTCACTATTTCCGTTGGGATTGCCGCCACCGGATTTCGCGGAGGCGTGATGCGCAGTCTGGCAAATGCAAGCGCGCTGACGTGGGTCATGCCCATGCTGGAAGTTGCTGCTGGCCTTGTTGTTGTTGTGCTTTCGGGCGCGCTTTTGGTCCGCTTGTTCTGATGGTTCTGGATGATACGGGCCGCATTATATTTGCCAGCGAAGCGATGGAGGCAATATTTAGAATGCGGACCATTGATTTTATGGCCTAATTTCGAAGACCTTGTAACGTCACGCGTCGGTGAGAGGCAATTTGCTCTGTGGATGCTCTTGGTGTGTTGGCGAATGGAGATCAATTGATGCTCTAGGTGAAGACAAGCCTATGGCGCACCGCCAAAGGGATTACGCTTACAACCGTGCTAATTCATGCTGTGACCGAAAAGATCAACTGCAGCGAGACAATCGAGGCGCTGAGCAACGTTATCAGCTCGCGCCAACCGGTGCGGGGATCGGGGTTTTCGAGATTGATAGCGTGAGGGACTAGCCAGAAATGTCCGAGACACTTACGGCCAGCACTTTTAAAACTGGCATCAAACAACATTATGGGAGCAGTTTCCGCTTCAATATCCTCATCTTACTCCGTCATTGTTCCTAGCAGGGAACATTGATGAGAGCATGAGCACGTCTATCAACGCAGCGGACGGATCATGGCAGGGGACTGCGTGATGCTTGGTAATTTGTCGCGCAGAGTATTTTGGACGCTACAGAGCTCACTGTGCGCGCTTTGCCCATGATATACGCATTCGGACTTGCCGCTGGCGTTCCGGCGCTTTCGCATAGACGTAGCCAGCCTGTACAAGGCAATCTCTACTTCTGGATTAGACGCGTTGCGGTGAAGTTTGGGTTGTCCACCGTTATACTTGCGCGCTGCAAAACCTCAACAATACGACCTCCGCATGGATCTTTGAAAACACAGGTAGGTTGATCTGGGACGCCTTTCCAGAAAGCCAACATCAGGAATCGCAGGCCGTGTCGAAGCAGGTGGACATCCCTATTTCTGCGGTGTTGCCCCTGACCGCCAATGATCTTTTGACCTGTAGGAAATCGCAGAAGGCGGCGTGCATATTGCTGTCCAAGAGCTGAATGTTGTCGCGCTGATCTATGAAGCAGCTTTTGAGCGTTTCGCTGACATGAGGAGTGCAGACGGCAGAAAAACGGTGGGTCTGGCCTCGGGTTGAGCACCTGTAAAGCGATTATCGATAAACGGGGCGGTAAGATCGATTTTGAAAGCATTGAAGGTGTGTGAACAGAATTTGATGTTCACCTGCCGCATTGTGATGACATGCATGGCATCGCGCCCATACCTGATAGGATAAAGAGCATATTTTCGGGAAGACGGGCGGTCAAACTGCTGCACGTCGAAGATGATGCGGACATTCATGAAATTGTTAAGCTATCGATTGAGCTTGGGGGAAATATGCGAGATGTGATTTTGCTTGATATGATGATGCCCGCCATGACGGGAACAGAAACTCTGTCTCACATGGGAAGGACACCTCAAATTGAAGAGTTGCGCGCAATTTGGGTGACGGCTGTGATCAATAAAACAAAGCCTTGATCAGGCAGGAATAGGCGATGCCTACTATGTGATGTTTTCGCAGGCCTCCACGAAGGTATCGATAAACCAGATGATCTCGCCCGGACATACGGCAAGGTCGACGTACTGCCCCTTTAGATGTGCAGTGATCTGGGATTCGCAATGCTGTGCCGTATTCCCCAACTCGGCGTAGCCGACAGTGTCCGCAGTGTCCGCAATCTGGTGTAAGATGCTGCGCGCTTGTTCAAGGTTTTCGTTGATGACTTCTGCTGTTTCACCATCCCATGCAGCCAGCGCGTGTTGTGCGATGGCAACCTTACGTTCGGGCAATAGGTCCAAAAAGCCATGACGGATAAGGTCGATGTCCGGCATCTCAAGGGCAAGTGCGCTCATACTGATCTCCTTGTGTGGAAAAAGTTTGTCTCAAGACGTTCAAATTCGGTCAGGTCAGACGGTTTGGTCGCAAGATTAAATACCGCCGCGTTGGATGCATCATCTGTTGCAAGGATTCTCACTTTCAAGCACTCCAAAAACAAGGCAAATCGTAAAGACTTAAGCTGCTAATGTGGCCTGCAAACATGGCGAAAATAGGACAATTTAATAGCGCTGAAAGGATCATTCTTCTGCGTAAATGCTACCTATTTCAATGCTACGTTACGACGTCGCACAGAGGGTTGAACTCTGTTCAGCACACCAACAATGAGGATCTTCATTTATGCGGTTGGTTCCAGCTGATGCTGTGCAAGATATCCGCGCATGGGACGGGTAATATGAGCGCGGCACAGCAGAACGAGTGCCTCTATATTACCATGCTCGAGGGCATCGATCATCTTTTTGTGCTCGCTCTGAGCCAGAGAAAGGTAGCCTGTCTGGCCAAAACTGTTGGTGCGGATCGGATATGTGCGATGCGCCTGCAACTCGATCGCCTCGATTAAGGGCGGGCTGCCGCAGCATTTGAAGATCGTACTGTGAAAGCGATTGTTGAGGTGGAAGGTCTTTTCCATATCGCCTTGTGCGGCGGCAGCGATATGCGCTGAGTGGAGCGTTCGCAGCGCGACAATGATCTTGGGGTCCAGAGGGAATTTTATGCAGCGCAACGCGGCGTTGTGCAGGACATTGCGAAGTTCGTATATCTGCTCGATTTCTTCACTAGAATAGCCGCAAACATGAGCGCCCTTATTCGTCTCTCGCACAACCAACGCCCGCGCGGCCAGAATATCGATAGCGCATCGCACACGGTGGCGAGAGGCAGAAAACTGAGCCATCAAATCATCTTCGATCAACCGTTGAAGCGGCGGGATACGACCAAGAATGATCTCCATTCCAAGGCTGTTTGCAATGGCGTTCTGTTGGTCCGTGGGGTTCGGTATAATGTTCTGAAGGGGCAAAAAAACGCTTCTCGATTTAACTATCATGGGATTGAGAAAATGAACGTGATTTTCGAGAAAGTAAATGGAGATCGGTGGAGACGCGTGAGGTTCGGCGTTCAAGCTCAACATGAATGTCTGTGCCACGGTCGATATTAGGGTCAAATCCGATTTCACCGTTGTGGGCCTCCACGATCCGCTTGGAGATGTTTAGGCCGATGCCAGTACCATTCGCCTTCCTGATGTCCGTGTTGGCGAGTTGATTAAAGGCGTCGAAAATGCCTGCAAAGCCTCGGGAATATCGGCCGAGACTAAGTGCGCTTGGGTGGACTTGTGGCCGTCAAACACCTCCGCGAGCACATTTAGGATAGTTAAAACCGCAGTGAACCCGAAGCTGATATGAAAGGTTTGCAGAATGAAGGCGGCTGCCTGCCCAGTGCCCGGCCATGCTCGACACAGTTGTGGATGTAGGCCACCGCTACGTTCGGGTCCGCACTTGCCCGTTCGCCCAAACCTGGTTCGATGAAGATTGCCATGCCGCTGCCTTGCAACCTGCTTTGGAGGCATTGCTTAGGGGATAATACTTAGGAAATGTGGCAATCGCAGCGTAGTCTACGGTGCAATTAGCTCAAATTACTCAGGCAATATGCTGGATCGCGGTGAAGCCTTCAAATGTTGGCGTGCCTTCATGCAGTTTTGCGCTGTCCTTCGCGCCCTTATGCGCGGCACGGAACGCGTCGCTTTTGGTCCAGCCACGAAAGGTATCCTCAGAGGCCCACACAGTGTGTGACGCATAAACAATCTTTCCGTCAACTTCCGGCCCTTTGAGCATATGAAATTCGACAAACCCGTCCATCTCTTTGAGGTGGCTGTCACGCCCGAGCCAAAGTGCTTCAAAGGCATCGGCGTTATCTGTGGTGACGGTAAAACGGTTCATGGCCAGATACATTGCGCACTCCTCTTCGTGAGACTGTTAAGATAGCATGGCACGGCCAAATTCAAAGGCCGGAATGGCATGTGGCTGCGCAATTTACATGCGCAGCCACAGTGTTCAAATTGTTGATGGGAGGTTACTTCCAGCCCACGTCGTCAAAGATTTTCTGCGCTGTGGGCAGGTTCAGGGCGACGGCAGACAGGTCAACAGCATCTGGCTTAAACTCACCCAGTTTCCCGACGCTTTCGCTCAGCTCGACACCTTCCACAGCGGGGAACTCATCGTTGCCAGCCGAGAAATACTGCTGCGCCTGATCGGAGGAGAGGTATTCGAGGAAGGCGATGGCATTGTCGCGGTTCGGGGCATGTGCCGCCACGCCGCCGCCCGAAAGGTTCATATGCGCGCCCTCGGCTTCTTGCGCGGGAAAGACCCATCCGATCTGGTCAATGTCCTCAGTCACGCCGCTTACATCAATGCGCATGGCGCGCGCAAAGTAATAAGTGTTGGCGACAGAGATATCGCACTCACCAGAGATGATGCCGCGCAGCTGATCAGTGTCGCCACCCTGCGGGTCGCGGGCAAAATTATCGACCATCCCCTGCGCCCATGCGGTTGCCGCTTCCTCGCCGTGGTTCTCGATCACCGAGGCAAGCAGCGTTTGGGAGTACACGTTGGAGGAGGAGCGGTGACAGACAAGGCCCTTATACTTGGGGTCCGCAAGGGAGACATAATCCATTGGCGGCTCTGTCACGTCGTTCTTGTCGTAAAAGATGATGCGCGCGCGCTGGGAAAAGCCGAACCATTGGTTGTCGTTGCTTTGTAGGTTCGAAGGGATGCGCGCTTCTAGCACGTCACTATCGATGGATTGCAGGACGCCCACGTCCGCAGCGCGCTTGAGGCGCGACGTGTCCACGGTGAGCAGAATATCAGCGGGAGAATTTGCGCCCTCCGCCTGCATCCGCGCGATCAGCTCGTCTGCTTTGCCTTCAATACGGTTGATTTTGATGCCGGTTGCCTCGGTGAAGTCACTATAGAGGCGCTCGTCCGTGTCATAGTGGCGCGAGGAATAGAGGTTTACTTCACCCTCTGCCGTAGCCGCGCAAGTGCCGGCTAATACGGTGGCAGCGGCAAGGGCGAGAGTGGATGTACGTGTGAGGCGTTTCATGGAGAATCCTTGGTTTTTAATTCTTACTGTTTTACTCAATTACTGATTCTGAGAGGAAAAGCAACAATTCTGATGGTTTTGGTCGGATTTATTTCGCCAACCCCTTGTTATGCCCAATCCAGCACACCACCCGCACGATGTTCCAGCAGCAGACGGGGAGATGTAGCTGGGTCTGATCGGTTTTTTGTCGCTTGCTCTGCGGCGAGGGTCATCAACGCATCGAATGTCGTTACCGGAAGCCCCGCGTCTTTGAGTGCTGCTTCAAGTTTGGGCCGTGCAGGATTAACTGCAATGCCGTGATCACTCACCAGTACATCCACATCCTGCCCCTCCGTCGTGACGCAACGCGCATGTTCGACCAATTTTGCATACCCACCTGCGGTCAGGCCTGTCGTCACAATCGTAAGTGCGGCCCCCTGCGCAGCATCGGGATGCCCACCCGGCCCGCCGATCAGCCGCCCATCGCCACCAATGGTCACGTTCACGTTGAACTGACGGTCAATCTCAACAGCGCCCAGCACCATCACGGACAGGCCTTCAACGATAGCTTCGGGATGCAGGGGATTGGCGTATTCTGACGCGCTCATGGCATGGTGATGGGGGTTGGTGATGGAGGAGGCGACCGCCGCACCATCAAAGCACTGCACATCGTGGATGCGGTCAAACAGGCCCGCCTGTAGCAAGGCCACATGTGCGCCCGTGACCCCGCCCGAGATAAAGCTGCCGCGCATGCCTGCCTGCTCCATTGCTGCACCGATCAGCGGTACCGCAGAGAGGGAATAGCCGCCTGCGCCCGTTTGCAACGACATGCCGTTCTTGAGCACTCCCGCTGCTGAAATCACTTGTGCAACCAAGCTGCCGATTGCTTGAGCTTGGGGCGTCTGAGCGGGAAGGGTGGTGTCGCTGGCGATGCCGCTCACGTCGCCGGGATGGGGGAAGTGGATGACAGCATCTACATGGTCGGCGGAAATATCGGTGTGGGGCAGGGCTTTATTGGTAATCTCGTGCGCACAGACCACGCTGTGCTTCGCATAGGCCGCGTCCACCATAGCGTAGCCAAGCGGCCCGCAGGGCAAGGCACCACCGCGCCCTGTACAGGCTCCGTCCACCCTTGCAAGCGAGGCACCGATGAACGCTACATCAACCTTGAGCGCCCCTGTCTCCAGCGCCCGTGCGCGGCCACCGTGGCTTTGCAGCAGAGCAGGGCTGCGGAGCATGCCCGAAACCATTGCGTCCGCAACTGGCCCCTTGGCATAATCTGTCACAACCTGCGCGATCAAACCGCTCTCGATATGCGCCGCAAGCGGTGCATGAACGGGAAACAGCGAGCTTGGCGCAATGGTCAAGCCACGCAATCTGCGCCGTGCCGCCTCAGCCATAACGGCGTTGATCAGGCGGTCCCCGTTGCGGTAGTGGTGGTGAAACGACAGCACTGCCCCGTCGCTGATACCGAAAGCATCAAACGCAGCGGCCAGATCAGGCAAACGCTTCTCCGTTTGTTTTGTAGGCGCGCGCGCGGGCAGGACAGTGCCGCCTTCCACCGGGGCCGTCTGTAGGGGGCCAATGGGGGAGGCCAGCGGCCACTCCACCTGCGCCATGCGTCCGCGTTGCATGTCTGTTTTCATTGTGTTCCTTCTCTCGCGCTTGCATCCGTGCGCCGCACGGCTAACTTTTGCACAAAGGAGCGCGCGCCCAT
>CBDTVN010000048.1:0-20320 GCA_965364195.1 uncultured Sulfitobacter sp.
GCTCCCTTTTGATGCAGATTGATTTTCATCGTGCCAAAGCGCATTGCATGGCGCGTACTGCCATCCGCAACGGTAAACGGCATATGTGTCATGCCGAGGACATTGCTGTAAAACATCACCGTAGTGGCAATGTCAGCAACCGTCAGAACAAGATGATCAAGCGTTGTGAGTTCAGGTGTCACAGGTTGTCCTCCACGCGAAATCCGGTCGGGATTGTATCGACCCCTTCCAGCACTAGATTGGCGATGACCTGTGCGATCTTGGGCGCCATACCAAACCCGATTTTGAACCCTCCGTTGGCAATATAATGCCCTGCGCGATCTGGCCAAGCACCGAGCATCGGCGCGCGGGACCGTGCACGCGGGCGCACGCCTGCCCATCGCGCGATGACAGGTGCATCTCCGAGGGCTGGAACAGCGCCGCGTGCCACAGCGATGACGTCATCAAGCTGGGCGTCCGTGCTGGTGGGGTCATCATACTCCCGCTCGGACGTTGAGCCGATGGCCACCGTGCCGTCCAGATGGGGAATGATATGCACGCCACCTGCGAACAGCTGTGGTGCGCCGATTGCGTCATGACGCAGGAGCGCGGCCTGCCCCTTTACCCCGTTGCCCATGATGCGCGGACGCCCAAGGCTCAGCTCTTCCAATCCCGAAACACCGGTCGCCCAGATCACCGCGCCTTTGTTTGAGGCCTCTGACTGTAGGCGCACCCCTGAGGCAGCTAATGCGGCGACCAAAGCGTCACAGGCGCGGCGCGGATGTAGATGCGCGCTGAGCGTGTCGCGGATGAAGTGGCCGTCAGGGCTGGTGGGTTGCCAATCTGATTGCGGCGCGAGGATCACCTCCCATACTGCGTTGTCCTGCCACAGATCGACGGCGGTTTCGCTGCGGCGGTGGGCCAACGCACGGGCAGCTTCATCCGCAATCGGTTGCAAACGGCCACTTCGGGCATAACCCGCATCCTTGCCGCCAGCCTCGCTTATCTCGCGCCAAAATTGCTCCGCCATGAGCAGGCTCTCTAGCTGAAACGCTTTCTTGGGGTTCCAGTTCTCCGGCACATGGGGGGCCAGCGCGCCCACAATCCCGCCGCTGCTGCCGGCACCTGCACCGTGCGGATCAATAATCTGCACCTTTGCCCCGCGTTGGACACAAGCCCACGCAATCGACAGGCCGAAAATTCCTGCCCCGCGAATGGTGATATCGGTCATTGCTAAGCCCCTGCTTTGCGCGCAGATTGCGCGTCTACGAGACAGATATAGGGTAGTCGCGTGCAGGACCAGACAGCACAGATCGAATGGCGCGATGGACGTGTGCCCGTATCGACGCAATTCGACGATCCCTACTTTAGCCTTGAGAACGGTATGGAAGAGACGCACCATGTATTCTTGGGTGGCAATGACCTGCCTGCGCGGTTTGAGGACGGGTTTCATGTGGCCGAGCTTGGCTTTGGCACGGGGCTGAATTTTCTGGTCGCGTTGCAGGAGTTTCGCGCCTCGGGCTGTGGCGGGATGCTGCGGTTTACCAGTTTTGAAGCTTTCCCTATGGCGATGGATGATCTGCACACAGCATTGCGCGCGTTCGACGACCTGCCGGATGATCTGGCGCAAACTGCCGCATTCCCGACGTGTCTGAACGGCCCGGACTTTGCACTGCGCGTTGTGATCGGCGACGCCCGCGAGACATTGCCCAAATGGGAAGGGCGCGCCGATGCATGGTTCCTCGACGGGTTCTCCCCCGCCAAAAACCCCGAACTGTGGGCGCCGGAACTGATGCGCGAGGTGGGTGCGCATACGGCGGTGGGCGGCACTGCCGCGACCTATACGGCGGCGGGTTTCGTGCGCCGTGGATTAACCGATGCAGGTTTTGAAGTGAGCCGCGTTAAGGGATATGGCCGCAAGCGTCACATGACACGGGCGGTGCTGAATTGACGCAAAGCAATAACATCCCGCTCGGTATTGGCCTGATGATAGCCACGACATTTGTTTTTGCGGTGCAGGACGGGCTGTCGCGGCATCTGGCGGGTGAATATAACGTGCTGATGATCGTGATGATCCGGTACTGGTTCTTTGCGGCTTTTGTCATTGCCTTGGCGAAACGGCATGCGGGGGGCATTCGGGCTGCGGCAAAGACCGAACAGCCGCTGATCCAGATCACCCGCGGTTTGCTACTATGCCTTGAGATTTGCGTGATGGTTGCTGCCTTTACCGTATTGGGTCTGGTCGAGAGCCATGCGGTGTTTACCTGCTACCCGCTGCTGGTCGCAGCTTTGTCTGGTCCAGTGCTGGGGGAGCATGTGGGCTGGCGGCGCTGGGCGGCGATTGGGGTGGGGTTTATCGGTGTGTTGATCATCCTACAGCCCGGGCGTGAGGTGTTCGATGTCCGCGCCCTTATCCCGCTGCTGGCGGCAGCGATGTTTGCCGTCTACGGACTACTCACCCGCTATGCAGGACGGCGCGACAGCACCGCCACCAGCTTTTTCTGGACGGGTACTGTGGGCGCGGTGGCGATGACGTTTCTTGGTGTCTGGTTTTGGGAGCCGATGAGCGGAATCGACTGGATCTGGATGGGATGTTTGTGTCTCACGGGTGTGAGTGGTCATTGGCTTTTGATCCGGTGTTACGAGGCGGCGGAGGCCAGCGCGGTGCAGCCCTTTGCCTATCTCCAACTCGCGTTTGCCGCGATTATCGGGATCTCGATTTTTGGCGAGACGGTAAGCACTAATGTCGCGATCGGTTGTGCGATCATTGTGGCAGCGGGCCTATTCACCTTTTGGCGCGAACGGCAGCAGAGTTGAGCCAATAAGCTCTTCATAGAACGGAATTGGCAAGGCTTCTTTGCCCATCCGCGCGCGGTAGATGGGCAGGCTTTCGGTCACGCGCATGATGTAGTTTTGCGTTTCCCGAAACGGCACCATTTCCACCCAATCCACGATGTAGATGTCGCCGTCGCGTGGATCGCCGTATTCCTTCATCCAGCGGATCGGGCGGCTGGGACCAGCGTTATAACCTGCCGACATCATCACGACATTTCCATCGAAACGACCTGCCAACTCTGACAGGTACTCGGAGCCGAGCCGCGCGTTATAAACCGGATCAGCGGTGAGGCGGTCGGTGGTATGTTGTGACGCAATTCCGAGGCCTTGGGCCACTTCAAGCGCGGTGGCGGGCATCAACTGCATCAAACCACGTGCGCCTACGCCTGATTGCACAACGGGGTCAAACTCGCTTTCGCGGCGCGCGATGGCCAGCGACATTTCGGGCGCCATGGGCAAGTCCGCTTCCTTGAGCGGATGCAGGGCATAATAGGGCGCGGCGATCTCCAGCCCGCGCTGCGCTGCGCGTTTGCCGATCATGACGGCAATATGAGGCTGTCCTACGTCAATGGCTGCTTGACCCAACAGCTCCAGATCAGGTTCCAACAATTGTTCGGCCAGATGGGTCCAGAACCGCTCTGCCACACTCATCTCACCTGAGGCTTGGAGCAGGAGCCCTGCCTCAAACAGAGGGGCCTTTGCCAGCGCACTTGTGCGCCAGTCCTGCGCAGGGGGCGCGCCGCGCAGTCTTTCCGGAAAGGGGATGCGCGCACGCTCAGCGGCAAGCAGACCATAGAATGAGGTTTGGAAATTCGCGCCCCTCGTATAGGCGGCAGTCGCCCCTTCATTGTCGCCAGCAGCCTCAAGCGCGCGGCCTTGCCAGTATCCTGCGCGGCCCTGACTGATCGGGGAGGCTACGGCGGAATCGTGGTTCAGGAAATGCTGGTGCGCGCGCATAGGCTCATTGAGAAAGCGCAGGGCGATGTAGCCGGAAAGCCATTCCAGATCGGCATAGTCTGATCCTTCTGCCAAACCATGCTGGGAGGCCATGGCATAGGCGCGCTGCTTGTCACCCGACCGCATTTCACCACGTGCCAGCGCGCGGCGCCGGTTGCTCCATGCGGCGGGGTTGCCGAGGGTCTCAGCGTTTTTGGAGGCTTCAACCAACAGGTCTTTTGCATCGCCCACACGCCCTTTGCGAATGCGCCATTCAAAGAGCGCATGATTGATGCCGCCGGTGTTCTTGAGTGCTGTAGGCAGTTTCTCGTAGATGCTCGCGGCATTGCTTGTGCGGCGGTAGAAGGCGATACGCGCTTCGGCGTCTTGCACCGCTGATGCGCTTGCGATGCCATACATCTGACGTGCCTCGTCATAATCGCGTTGCCAGACCATCGCATCAAGACGGGCATCATGGTGCGGCTTGAGCAGATCTGCATGCGCTGCTAAAAACGCCTCTTGGGAATTGGCGTTCATCGGCATGGTGCGCCACGCAAGAACAAGCCCTGCTTGAGCAGAGCCGCTCATCCCATTTTCCGTTAGCGCTTTTGCATGGGCCAGAACGCCAAGCGGTGTTTGCGGTCCTGTTTGCTCAAAGAATGCAATGATCGCCTCGTCGTCTTGCTTGATCACTTCCGGCTCTGAGCGCCGCCGCAAATACTCTTCACCGGGCCAGTCGGGGCGGCGTTTGAGGAACTCCGTGATTTGCTCAAAGCTACCCTGTTGCGCCCGCAGGCGGTGCCAGACGATCACATCACGTGCGACCGCACCGTCACGTGCAGCGATATTCTCGGCGGTGGTAAAGTTACCACCGCGCATGGCGTCCATCCCCCATCCAAGGGGGCGCGGACGCTCGGCATTTGCGGGAAGAGCCGTAGCACACACAAGCAACAGGGCCGTCAGATAACGTCTCATGGCTTGCATTTCCTATCTCGCTCACAGTACAGCCTTTAATCATAGACCATCTGACGCCGTGTTCAATTCACGAATATGCGTGCGGGCGGTCTTCTTCTTGTCGCTATCGCGGCGGCCTCACCGGATGGCCTTTTGGTCTCCAGCACATAAAGGAGCGTGCACATGTTTTCAGGTTCTATGCCTGCCCTCGTCACGCCGTTTCGCAACGGCGAGCTGGATATTGAAACGCTAAAAAAACTCGTGGAATGGCATGTGGGCGAAGGCTCTAACGGCCTTGTTCCTGTTGGTACCACCGGCGAATCACCTACCCTCACGCACCGCGAGCATGAGATGGTTGTCGAAGAAGTGGTCAAAGCTGCTGCTGGCCGTATTCCTGTGATTGCCGGCGCTGGTAGCAACAACACACTGGAGAGCATCCGCCTCGCGCAACATGCCGAAAAAGTGGGTGCAGACGGCATTTTGCTGGTCACACCATATTACAACAAGCCGACCCAGCGCGGTCTGATTGCGCATTTTACGGCCGTGCATGACTGCTGCAAGCTGCCGATCATCATTTACAATATTCCAGGACGCTCCGTGGTGGATATGACGCCCGAAACGATGGGCCAATTGGCCAAGTTTAAGCGGATCGTTGGTGTTAAGGATGCGACGGGCGATCTGGCGCGTGTATGTGACCAGCGTACGACCTGTGGTCCCGATTTTATCCAGCTGTCAGGCGAAGATGCCACGGCACACGGGTTCAACGCTCAAGGCGGCGTAGGCTGTATCTCGGTCACAGCGAATGTTGCACCTGCGTTGTGCTCAAAGCTGCAAGCGGCCTGTACAGCGGGTGACTACGCCACTGCATTGAGCATCCAGGATAAACTGATGCCACTGCACAAGGCGATCTTTACCGAGCCGGGACTTGTTGGTGTGAAATTCGCGATGTCTCGCCTTGATCTGTGTTCCGAAGAAGTGCGGTTGCCACTGACGGGTCTGTCGGACGAGACACGTACGCTGGTCGATAACGGGCTCCGCCACGCCGGTTTAATGAACTAGGCTTTTCTTCGCAGGCTCTGTGTGTAGGGTGGTTTCAACCCCAGTCACCGGAGCCTGCGCCATGAACATCCTTCCCCTTATTGCTGATAGCAAAGACGAGTTGACCGCGATTTTCCGTGACCTCCACGCGCATCCCGAGATTGGTTTTACCGAAACGCGCACCAGTGCTGTGGTTGTAGAGAAGCTGCACGAATACGGCGTGGACGAAGTGCATACGGGGCTGGGCAAAACGGGTGTTGTGGGCTTGATCCACGGCAAGCGTCAGGGCAACCGACGGGTTGGGCTGCGAGCGGATATGGACGCGCTGCCGATCCACGAAATTTCGGGCGTGGACTATACCTCAAAAAATGATGGCGTAATGCATGCCTGTGGCCATGACGGCCATACCACCATGTTGCTAGGCGCCGCGAAACATCTGGCGGCGACGCGTGATTTTGATGGAACAGTGGTGCTTGTCTTCCAACCTGCCGAGGAGGGCCTTGGGGGCGCACGCCAGATGATTGCGGACGGGCTGTTCGAGCAGTTTCCTTGCGACGAGATTTATGGCATGCACAACTGGCCCAGCGGTGAGTTGGGTCAGGTTGGTATCTGTAAAGGCACTGCCATGGCAGGGGCCGCATTTTTCGACATCAAAGTGACGGGAAAAGGCAGCCATGCAGCACAACCGTCACAGGGCAAGGATGCGCTCATCATCACCGCCAGTTTGGCGACCGAGTTCCAGACCATCTTGAGCCGCAATGTGCCGCCACTGGATACCTGTGTGCTGTCCATCACCCAGATGCACGCGGGATCCGCCTATAATATCTTGCCTGAGGTCGCGACGTTGGCAGGTACGATCCGCTATTTCAAAGACGAGATTTATGAGCAGGTCGCAGGGCGGATGCAGGCGATTTGCGATGGGTTTGCCTTGGCGCACGACGTCAAGATCGAGTTGGAGTTGCGCAACGTGTTTGATGTGCTGATCAACGACGATGCCCTGTCTGATGCCTATATGGATGCCGCAGCAGAGATTGTCGGGTCGGATAACATCATTGCGAACAGCGCGCCTGCAACGGGGTCGGAGGACTTTGCCGATATGCTCAAAATCGTGCCGGGGGCCTATTGCATTGTAGGGCATGGGGAGACTGTGCCGCTGCATAATCCCGCGTTTAAACTGGACCCTGAAATCCTTCCGATCGGGGCATCGGTGATGGCGAGGATGGTGGAAAAGCGCCTGCCGCTTTAGAGTTTGCTGCTTTAAATATCGCGCGCAATTTGCGGCAGTGTTTGGTCGATAAGGAGGCGGGTAAGGCCCTCCCTAACGAGAGGCATGCGACCTTTTTGATCCGCATTCAAGTTCGGACATGGCCGCGGTATCCGCAGCCACGCAATGTCCGGAAGGTTCAACGTTTCCCGTAATAGAGGCCGACAACATGTTCAGCCTCGGCAAAGAAGAGCCAGCGCGCTGTCAGGACGCCGCCGATGTGGGCGACCACAGCAAACAATGCCAGAAAGTGGTTGAACGGCAGCAGTAGTAAGAAGATCGGCAGGACCGCCATCAGGACAATCGCAATGATCCGCAGCTTTTGCGCATGCTTGCGGCCAATCTCGTGGACGAATTCGCGCAGCAGATAGTTCGTGCCGGTATGGGGCGGCTCGAACGCGCGCACGCTGCCGATGTTACCAAGGCCAGTGGCGGTTTCCATGTTGCTCCCGCTTTGCGCCAGTGCGGTATCGCCGCGCATCCATGCGGCAACTTGGATGCCGCCAGCAATGGCGAGCAGAATGATCGCAATGGTCGTTTGCCCTGCCAGAAGCGCGCCACCCGCAATGCAAAGCGAGATGAAGTTCGCGGGCGTCAGCGGGCTATTCCAGCGTGGGATCGTCTTAAGCTGTCCATAAATCATTGACGTGGTGAAGACGGTCCCAAGCGATGCCAGTGCACCGAGCAAACCGATAATCGTCCATCGTTGGCCAAAGAATACCAACCCTGCGCCATAAATCGCCATAAGCACCAAAGCGGCTACTGCACACCATGCTTCGCGCGACAGCCAGCTTGAACGCCACTGGGTGAACGCCTTTATCGCGCGTTCGGGACGGCCGAGGTGGAAGGTGGAGGAGATTAGGCCACCGACCGCCAGAAGATATGCGATGGCGAAGAAAATGAATGCGCTAAATCCTGTTGTCGCGGGCATGCCGAGGCCTAAGAAGATCAGCAGGCCAAAGCCCAGACCAGAGAAGGTGGAGAAGAAGATGACGGATGGTGCGGGATGCATCAGAGTTTCTCCAGTGTTTTATCGAGCCAGCTCAGGAAGCCTTTGCTCTCGGTTGCAACAGGTTCGAGGTAAGGTGCGAGGATGTCGATTTGCTCCTCCTGCCGGGCCAGTTGGTCCTTGGGACGTGGTGGCAAGTATTTGTTCACCGGCTTGGTGCCTTGCTCTGGCATCAGGTCCATGCCGCCGCGCTCCGCCACCAACTGACTCACGGCGGAGTCTGGATCGCCCAGATCGCCAAAGTGACGCGCGTTGGACGGGCAGGTGCGTACGCAAGTCGGCTCACGATCCACTTCTGGGAGGTTTTCGTTATAGATACGGTCCACGCAGAGGGTACATTTTTTCATGACTCCTTCGGCGGCGTCCATCTCGCGTGCGCCATACGGACAGGCCCATGCGCACAACCCACAACCGATGCAATCGCTCTCGTTGACGAGAACGATGCCGTCCTCGACGCGCTTGTAGCTGGCCCCTGTGGGGCAGACGGTGACGCAAGGGGCATCTTCGCAGTGCAGACAGGATTTGGGGAAGTGGATCAGTTGTGCGTCGCCCTCTTTGGGCTGGACCTCATAGCTGTGCACGCGGTTGAGGAAGGTGCCGGAGGGATCGGAGCCGTAGGGGTCCTGATCGCTCAGCGGTGCTCCATAATTTTCGGTGTTCCAGCCTTTGCAGGAGATCACGCAGGCATGGCAGCCGACACAGGTATCAAGATCAATGACAAGGCCAAGTTTCTTCTCGGTATGGGTGGGCAGTTGGGTCATTGGCCGACCTTCCATTTGAGTTCTGACGGCCCTTTGCCGACGGGTGATTTGATCGCTGGCATGGCAGGCTGTGATTGTGCGTCCGCAGGTGCGCTCACCTTCTTGATCGCGACCTTGAGGTCGAACCAGGCGGCCTGTCCGGTGATCGGATCGGAGTTCGCCCAGCGGAGCCCGTCGCCCTTGGGCGGCATTAGCTCATGGATCAGATGGTTCAGCAGGAAGCCTTTGGTGGCTTCAGGGGCGTCCTCGTCCAACGCCCATGTACCTTTGCGTTTGCCGATGGCGTTCCATGTCCAGATCGTGTTTGCGTTCAGCGCGGCCATTTCCATCACTGGTACGGTGATGACCCCGTGAGGTGATGTAATTTCAGCCCAGTCGCCGTCTTTCAGGCTATGCTCACGCATCAGATTGCTGGGCATGTACATCGGGTTGCGGCCATGGAGTTGGCGCAGCCACGCATTTTGGCCGCCCCAACTGTGGTACATCGCCATGGGGCGTTGGGTAAGGGCAGTTACAGTAAAGCCCTCATTGCCCTCTTGGTCCGTCTCGTACCAAATCGGGAGGGGTGACATTTTCTCTTTGATCCGCGCGCGCAGGTGATCTGGTGGCTGGCGGTCGCCGTGGCCTTCTGCGGCGAGTTGGAACCGGCGCATGGGTTCTGCATAGAGTGAAAAGAGATAGGGTTGCGGGCTGTCGTAGAGGCCCATTTTTACGGCCCAATCCTGATAGTCTGCGTTCCACGGTTTGTAGTAGTTTGAACCTTTTGGGATATGCTCAACGAAAAAGCCGCCATTCTCGATGTAGTTTTCAAGCTGGCTTTCGTTCACGTCACCGCGCCCACCTTGGAGGCCGTTTTCCCCCATGCGCCAACCAGCAAGCGGACCCACACCGGGGCGGCGTTCATGGTTGACGATGTAGTCGGCGTAGTCGGCATATTTCTGTGAGCCATCCGCGTTTGTGAAGGCAGGCAAGCCAAGACGCGCGCCTAGATCACATAGCGCGGATTGGAAGCCTTTTACGTTGCGATCAGGCTCAACCACTGGCCAACGGATGGCGTCAGCTACGGCATCAGCTTCGCAGATGGGGCGGTCGAGCAATGAGATGCAGTCGTGCCGTTCAAGGTACGTTGTGTCGGGCAGGATCAGGTCGGCGTAGGCTACCATTTCGGAGCTATAGGCATCGCTGTAGATGATGCGCGGGATGACGTATTCGCCGCTCTCGTCCTTGTCCGTCAGCATCTGCTGGACGCCCGTCGTGTTCATGGAGGAGTTCCACGACATATTGGCCATATACATAAACAACGTGTCGATCTTGTAGGGATCGCCGGCATAGGCGTTGGAGATCACCATGTGCATCATGCCGTGCGCGGACATGGGGTTTTCCCATGTGAAAGCTTTGTCGATGCGGGCGGGGGTGCCGTCTTCTTTGAGGGCAAGATCATCGGGGCCGTGGACAAAGCCGAGGTGCGGGCCGTCGAGTGGCGCGTTTGGCGTGACTTTGCAATGTGGCTTGGGGTGGGCCGTTGCTGGTTTCGGGTAGGGCGGCTTGAAGCGGAAGCCACCGGGGACTTCGACCGTGCCAAGGATGATCTGAAGCGTGTGCAGCGCGCGACAGGTTTGGAACCCGTTTGCGTGTGCCGAAATTCCGCGCATCGCGTGGAAGGAGACAGGGCGGCCTGTCATTGTCTTGTGATGCTCGCCGCGGAAATCGGTCCACTCATGCTCAAGCTCGAACGCCTCATCGAAGGCCACCCGGGCCAGTTCAGCGGCGAGTGTGCGAATACGTTTCGCGGAAATGCCGCAGCGGTCGGCGACTGCTTCTGGGGCGTATTGCTCATCGAGATACATCTCGGCCATCTGGTGGAAAACGGGGCGGTGCGTGATGCCCGCCTCACGCCACGTCGCGGCCAGATCGGGTTTGACGCCTTTCTGGTCGTAGGCTGTAGGCTTGCCCGTGGTGCGGTCGATGACCAGTTCTTTGCCGTCGTCGTCGCGCAGCTTGAGGCCGAATTCGGCAGATTTCTCGTCACCGTTAATGAGCACGGCGGCGTCTGTGTATTGCGCGAGGTAGTGCAGGTCGATTTTGCCCGCTTTCATCAGGCAGTGGATCATCGACAGGATGAATAACCCGTCTGTGCCGGGTGTGATGCCGACCCAATCATCTGCTACAGCGTTATAGCCTGTGCGGATCGGGTTTACGCCGATGATGCGCGCGCCGCGTGCTTTAATCTTGCCGATGCCCATCTTGATCGGGTTACTGTCGTGATCCTCGGCCACACCGAAGAGCATGAAGAGCTTGGTGTGATCCCAGTCAGGCTGTCCGAATTCCCAGAACGCACCGCCCATCGTGTAGATGCCAGCCGCGGCCATGTTGACGGAGCAAAAGCCGCCGTGCGCGGCATAGTTGGGCGTGCCGAAGCTCTGCGCAAACATGGAAGTAAAGCTCTGCGACTGGTCGCGACCAGTGAAGAACGCCAGCTTTTCAGGGTTCGTCTCACGGATCGGGCGCAGCCAGCTTTCCGCAATCTCATAGGCCTCGTCCCAGCTGATATCCTCGAACTTACCCTCGCCACGCTCGCCCACACGCTTCATCGGGGATTTGAGGCGCGACGGTGCGTTGTGCTGCATGATGCCAGCGGAGCCCTTTGCGCAGAGCACGCCCTTATTTACGGGATGGTCGCGGTTGCCCTCGATGTACGCGACCTTCAGATCGCCCAGTGGGTCTTTCTTCATGTGAACGTTGATGCCACAGCGGCAGGCACACATATAACAGGTGGTCTTGCGGATTTCGTCAGAGACTTTCGGGCTCAGGTCCAGCGTGGGCTGTTTATGGGTCATAGTCACTCCTGACGGGTTATTTCTTAGCCTGTAGCGTGGTCACGGCAATCATGTTGGTCACATCCGCAGCAGTACAGCCGCGCGACAGGTCGTTTGCAGGCTTTGACAACCCTTGCAGAACGGGGCCGATGGCATCGCAGCCACCAATGCGTTGGGCGATCTTATAGCCGATGTTGCCTGCGTCTAGATTGGGGAAGATCAGCACGTTCGCATAGCCTGCTGTCGGGGAATCCGGTGCCTTGGATGCCGCGACTTCGGGCACAAAGGCCGCGTCGAACTGAAGCTCGCCGTCTGCGGGCAGGTCCGGATGGTTCTTTTGCAGGATCGCCAGTGCGTCGGTGACTTTGGTCACGCTGTCATGGCGCGCAGATCCTTTGGTGGAAAAACTGAGCATTGCGATCTTTGGTGCATCGCCCAAAAGTTGGGCGCAGGAAGCGCCAGATTGCGCGGCAATCGCCGCCAACTCATTAGCATTGGGATCAATGACCAACCCGCAATCGCCAAACACCATGGCCGTGCGGCCGGAGGGGTGGTTTTCGGGCAGAGCCATCAGAAAGAAGGAGGAGACAAGTGCCGCATCGGGCGCTTTGCCAATCATCGTGAGGGCTGCGCGTACCGTATCGGATGTGGTTGAGACGGCGCCGCCCACAGTCCCGTCGGCATCACCGTTGCGCACCATCAAGGCGGCAAACATCAGCGGCTCATGGGATTGAGTTGTGGCGACCTCTTCGCTGATTCCCTTATGCTTGCGCAAATCATAGTAAAGCGCGGCATAGGTGTTGGTCAGATTGGATGTTTCGGGGTCTTGAATGTGCAGGTTATCGCGCGGGCCTGCATTGAGGCGGTCCAACTCGGCTTTGATGACAGCCTCAGGTCCGACGAGTGTAATCGGCCCCATACCGGCATCAAGAGCGGCAAGTGCGCCGGCCACGACCCTAGGATCGTGGCCTTCGCTCAGGACAATATGTGCAGGCCCGGCGGCCGCGCGTTTTTGAAGATCACGCAGAACGCTCATATGGGACTACCCTTTTTCTTATGTGTGGTTGTGACCACTTAGATGGACTGCTCACGCATGTCGGCCGCGTCGATGCCTGCGATGGACACGGGCTGCTTCATCGCGTCGCGGCGGAAGGGGTCACCTAGCTCTTGGTTGATCATCGCTTCGATCAGCGTCGTCTTGCCGTGGTTCATCTGGTCATCAAGCGCTTTTGCGAGGGCCGCTGTCAACTCTTCTTGCGTGCGGGCGATGACGCCTTCGAGGCCACAGGCCTGCGCAATGCCAGCGTAGGATACTTCTGTGTCCAGCTCTGTGCCGACAAAGTTATCGTCGAACCAAAGGGTTGAGTTACGCTTTTCCGCGCCCCACTGGTAGTTGCGGAAGACGATTTGCGTAACCGCAGGCCAGTCGCCGCGACCGATTGCCGTCAACTCGTTCACCGCGATGCCGAATGCGCCGTCACCGGCGAAGCCTACGACAGGTACATCAGGCTGGCCGATCTTGGCACCAACGATGGCAGGCAGACCGTAGCCACAGGGACCGAAAAGGCCCGGTGCGAGGTATTTGCGACCTTCATTGAATGAGGGATAAGCGTTACCGATGGCGCAGTTGTTGCCGATGTCGGAGCTGATGATCGCCTCAACGGGAAGCGCGGATTGGATCGCGCGCCATGCCATGCGGGGCGACATCCAGTCAGGTTTGGCCGCACGTGCGCGCACGTTCCAGTCTGTACCCGGATCGTCTTGCTCGTCTGTCATAGACGTGAGTTCCTGCGCCCATGCAGATTTGGTCTGTCCGATGAGGGCAGTCCGTTCTTTGCGGCCTGCGTCGCCTGCGGTGTCTGCCAACTTGGCCGTGATGGATGCTGCTACTTTTGCAGCATCGCCTACGATACCCACAGTGACCTTTTTGGTCAGGCCGATGCGGTCGGGGTTGATGTCGACCTGAATGATTTTGGCATCTGCGGGCCAATAATCAATACCATAACCAGGCAAAGTCGAGAAGGGGTTGAGGCGGGTGCCGAGGCACAAAACGACGTCCGCATTGGAGATCAGCTCCATACCGGCCTTGGAGCCGTTGTAGCCCAACGGGCCAGCAAAGAGCGGATGGTTGCCAGGGAAGGCATCGTTGTGCTGGTAGCCAACGCATACGGGTGCATCAAGCTTTTCAGCAAGAACACGGGAGGCCTCAATGCCACCCTGTGCCAGTACCACACCAGCGCCGTTCAAGATGACGGGGAACTTTGCTTCCGACAGCATCTCGGCGGCCTTTGCAACGGCAATGTCGCCGCCCTGTGGGAGTTCGAACTCCACAACTTCGGGAATTTCGATGTCGATGATCTGGGTCCAGAAATCACGTGGGATGTTGATCTGGGCAGGACCGGAAGCGCGCTTGGCCTGCATGATCACGCGGTTCAACGTTTCCGCGATGCGGGAAGGGTCACGCACTTCTTCTTGATAGGCTACGCAATCGGCGAACAGGTTCATCTGCTCCATCTCTTGGAAGCCGCCCTGACCGATGGTCTTGTTTGCGGCCTGTGGAGTAACCAAAAGCAGTGGCGTGTGGTTCCAATAAGCAGTTTTCACAGCTGTTACAAAGTTCGTGATGCCGGGACCGTTTTGCGCGATCATCATCGACATCTTGCCGGTGGCGCGCGTGTAGCCATCAGACATCATGCCAGCGGAACCTTCATGCGCGCAGTCCCAGAATTTGATCCCAGCCTTGGGAAAAATGTCCGAGATCGGCATCATGGCGGAGCCGATAATACCAAAGGCATGTTGAATGCCGTGACGCTGTAGCGTTTTTACAAATGCTTCTTCGGTGGTCATCTTCATAGCAGGTGATCCTTAAGATTAGGTGAATGCGAATCTGGTTAGTCGCAATTTAAGGGCTGGCGTACTGAAAAGTTAGGGCCAGATTTTGAGCTGAAATATAACCAGCTTATGACATGGCGTCTATCTCTGATGCAAGCGCTTGCAGACCATCTGATATACGGTTTGCAGTGATTGAGGAATAGCCGAGGCGGTAGAAGTTCTGCGGCTGTTCGTCACCGCCGAAAAAGGAGTGCCCCGGCTCGATCAGGACGCCGCGTGCACGTAGGCGGTTGGCGAGGATTTGTGTGTCGATCCCTTCGGGCGCGCGCATCCAAAAGGATGATCCCCCGTGGGCACCTTGACCTGCAATATTGAGGCCAGTTTGCGCGATGGTTTCCTCCATCTTTGTGCGTCGCTCATGCAGGGCGCCGCCCATCCGGCGTATAAGCGCATCATAGTGGCCGAGTGAAAGAAAATAGGATGCTGTGCGCTGAATATGGCCAGGGGGATGGCGCAGGACGGAAGCGCGCAGGGCGCGGGCTTCACGGATGAAGGGCTCTGACCCGACAAGATACCCAAGGCGCAGACCGGGAAAGAGCGACTTGGAAAAGCTACCGACGTAGATCACTCGCCCGTCTACATCGAGGGACTTGAGTGCAGGGGAGGGCGGGCGCAGGAAGGATGTTTCAAACTCGTAGTCGTCCTCTACGATGATCGCATCCATCTCGTGCGCACGCTCTAAAAGGGCGCGGCGGCGCGCCATTGGCATGGTGGCATTTGTGGGGCATTGGTGACTGGGCGTGGTGAAAATGACATCGGTGTCTGGCGGAATTGCTTCGGGGGGGAGGCCATCCTGATCTACGCGCACTGGGGTTACATGGCACCGGGACTGGATTAAAATATCTCGAAGCGCATGATAGCAGGGATCCTCAAGTGCGGCACGGCGGCGCTGGGTCAGTAGAACTTGGGCAGTCAGCCAGAGTGCGTTTTGCGCGCCCATAGTGATCAGAATTTGCTCGGGCGCGGCGGTGATGCCGCGCCGTGGTAAGGTGTGGCGGGCGATAAACTCGATCAGTTGCGGGTCGTCCTGATCATAGTAGTCATTGGTCATGGAGTTGAAGTCGCGCTGACCCAATGCCTGTAGCGCGCATAGGCGCCAATTTGCGTGATCGAACAGGGATTTATCGGCCTGACCATAGATAAAGGGATATCGATATTGCGACCAGTCCTGTGGCTTGCTCGGGGTGACGCCGCCGCTATAGCGCCGACCGATTGCGCGTGTCCAATCGACTGCATCCTGCGTGTCGGGGCTGGGCGTAAACACGGGTGGCGACGGCGCATTCTCTGAGACGAAATAGCCCGAGCGCCCACGTGAGCTGAGGTAGTCATTGGCCAGCAGTTCGGTATAGGCGATGGTGACGGTGATGCGGCTGACGCCAAGATGCACGGCAAGTTTTCGCGTCGAAGGCAGCTTTTCTCCACGCTGAAAGCGGCCAGACAAAATGCCCTGTGCGATCATCTGCTGAATCTGCGATTGCAGTGTGCCTTGGGCGTCGGGTTGGAGAAAGAATGTCTCTACGGGGAGGGCCATGAACGTCCTTACTGTCTGGACATAATTGGTGATCCATCTGGACTTAATATATCGTGAAATGGTGGATTAAGCCACCTCCTTTATACCACATCTAGAATGCAAATCAAGCAATAAATGAGACCGAAAGTTTCATAAATACACAAATAGCCGATATTTGGGGCGGTGCCCTGTATGCACCCCTCGTACACCCCCGATGCACCGTGCGGTGCCTTTCACGAAAATTAGGGCAGTGGTGCCAGATTAGGGGGGATTGAAGAGGAGACGCCGGATGAACCGCAGGGACGCACATAGCCAGATGATACACGAGCTTGAACGGCTTCAGGAGGAGATGCAGGAAAAATGGCTTGATCATAGTATCCCGTCCGAATGGGACGGTTTGGATTTTTGGGATGATGTGAAGCGCAAAAAGACGCGGGTCACACTCAGGCTTGATGCGGATATGGTGGCGTGGTTCCGCAAGATGGGGCCAAACTATGGCCCGCGTATCAATAAGGTGCTGCGGATATATTATGCGGGAATCGTATCGGGGAATGTATCGGCCTATCCCAATGACCGTGTTGTGCCGCGTATGGTGCTCGCCGCACAGCAGGAGATGGATAAACACCGCAGCGATATGATCGGGGAGAGGAAAGAGTGAGGCTCCTAAAAAGTTGTGAAATACGAAAACGCGACCTAGGGCAGAACGAGCTAGGATGGAGGGGATTGAGAATGCCAAAATACGAGACCGATGCAGAGCGAACAGCAGTGATCCGTAAAGCGTGGATCAACTGGACCTTGATGTTCGTGCCGATGGTGGCGGTATTGACCGTTGCGATATCCTATCTCGGCATTGGGGTTGTCCTGCCTGCAATGTTTGGGGTGCTTGGTGCCGTGTTGTTGTACCAGCGGCATGTGAGCAAACGCACGTGGCATTCGATAATGTGGGGTGTCTACGCCACACAAGACTGAGCGCGCTGCTGCATGTGAAAAAGGCCCCACTGGAAAGCGGGGCCTTTTCGCATTTTAGAACAGTTAGGGATTAGGCAAACACGCGGCCCATGGCGCCGTCAACGGCATCAATGATCTGGTCGATGTCGTCTTTCTTCGCGATGAGTGCTGGTGAGAAGCACAGTGTGTTGTTCTTCCCTGGAAGGGAGCGGTTGGTGGCACCGATCACCACACCTTGTTGCATGCAGTCGCCTACGACCGCTTGGACCAGTTTCTCGGAGATCGGGGTTTTGCTGTCGCGGTCGGTGACCAGCTCGGCCCCGAGGAACAAGCCTTTGGCCCGCACATCGCCGATGACAGCATACTTGTCCTGAAGCTCCCGCAGCTTGTCGGTCATGTAGTCACCCATATCGACGGTATTTTGCAGCAGGCCTTCACGCTCGATGATTCTCATATTCTCGATCGCGGCAGCGGGGCCGGCAGTGCAGCCCCCAAAGGTGGAGATGTCGCGGAAGTAGCTCATGGGATCGCTTGCGTCGTCCTTGAACTTGTCGAACACGTCTTCGGTGGTCACAAGGCAGGCGATGGCCGCGTAGCCGGAGGCAACACCTTTCGCCATTGTAACCATGTCGGGCTTGATGCCGTAATGCTGGTAGCCAAACCAAGTGCCAGTACGGCCAACGCCGCAGACGACTTCGTCGATGTGCAGCAGAATATCGTACTGGTCACAAATCTCGCGGATACGTTCCCAATAGCCATCGGGCGGTGTAATGACGCCGCCGCCTGCGGTCACAGGCTCAAGGCAAAGGCCACCCACGGTTTCAGGGCCCTCCTCAAGGATGACTTTTTCGATCTGGTTGGCGGCCCAGACGCCGTAACCCTCAACTGGTGCACCGTCCTGCTCGTGGGAGCGGTATTCGAGGCAGTGCGGAATGCGCACAAAGCCGGGTGTGAAGGGGCCGTATTGTGCGGCGCGCTCATCCTGACCTGTGGCGGACAATGCGGTGATTGTTGTGCCGTGGTAATCGCGGTCGCGGAACAAGACCTTGTGCTTGACCCCGCCGAACCGCTTGTGGGCGATCTGGCGGACCATCTTAAAGCCCTTCTCGTTCGCCTCGGAGCCGGAGTTACAGTAATAGACGCGGGACATGCCGGGCATTTTGTCGATCAGCATTTCAGAAAAGATGGAGCCTGGGATGGAGCCTGCGGAGCCTGCAAAGTAGTTCAACTTTATCAGCTGATCACGAACTGCATTGGCGATTGATTCGCGCCCGTATCCAACATTGACGGTCCAGACACCGCCGGAGACGGCATCGAGGTGCTCTTTGCCGTTTTGGTCCCAAACGCGCATGCCTTTGCCCTCGACGATGATGCGCGGATCGGTTGTTTCATAAGGCTTATGCTGGCTTAGATGGTGCCAGACATGGGCGCGGTCCGCCTCAACAATGCGGGAGATGTCATTTTCGTTAAATGTACCGTCCATGGAGGTGACCTTTCGATTGGGCAAGAATTTAGTGGGAAATCAATAGTGCATTCCCTGATTCATGTCATATTAGACGGGGAATTCTATTCTGAAAATAGGGCCAGTGTTAGTGGAAGAATAGGGCCAGTTTTGCAGTTGTCGCAAAAACCCTTGTTTCAGGCGGGTTTATGTTGCTCGAATGACCTTCGGAATTGCATGCTGTTGGTAGGGTTGGTTTGCATGGCGGAGGTCTGAATATGGATGAGCGCGATATCTTTTGGCAGCATACTGCACCGCAGGCGGAGCCTGTGCAGAGGTTGGAGGGGGATGCCAGCTATGACGTTGCCGTGGTCGGTGCGGGGTTCACCGGATTGAACGCTGCACTGCATCTGGCGGAGGCCGGTGTGCGGGTTGCCGTGTTTGATGCGGGGGCTGTGGCGCATGGGGCGTCGGGGCGATCGGGCGGCCAAGTGAACCCGATGCTGCCTGCGGCCAAGCCGCAGATGTTGCGTAAAGCTGTGGGCGACAAGTATTTTGAGCGGATGGCGGAGATGTCGTTCCAGTCGGCGGATGACTTGTTTGATCTGGTGCGGAAATACCAGATCAAATGCGAGGCGCGCCAGCATGGCTGGATCAGGGCGCAACACTGCGACCGTGCGCGGCGCGAGGCGATTGCGAATGCCAAGCTGTGGAATGAACATGGTGCGGGGTTTGAATTCATCGAGGCCGAAGAGGTCACACGTCTGAGCGGAGCCGTGGGGTATCTGGGTGGTGTCGTGGCCCCCAAAGGTGGGGCAATCCAGCCGCTGGCCCTCACGCGCGGGTTAGAGCGCAGTGCGCGGAGCGCGGGTGTGGATGTGTTCAGTTTTGCGCCTGTGAAAGCGGTGGAGCGCAAAGAGGGGCGCTGGCATCTGCGGGTTGGCGCACACCGGATTGATGCGGAGAAGGTGATTTTTGCCACCAACGGTTATACGGATGGTTTGCTCAAAGGGCTGCGGGAATCGGTTTTGCCGCTCACTTCTGTGCAGATGGCGACAGAGAATTTGACGGAGGAGCAGTTGGCACCCCTGCTCCCGCAGGGCCATACGATCGCTGATACACGGCGGATGATCATATATTGCCGCCGTGAGCCGGGTGGGCAGTTCTGCTTTGGCGGAATGGGCTACCGCAAACCCGGTGGCGGGATTGGAGGCTTTTCGTGGATGCTCAAAGATGCGGCGCGGATATTTCCGAGCCTTAAAGGGGCTGCATGGAAGTTTCAGTGGGGCGGACACGTTGCACTGACCTCGGACGGGGTGCCGCATTTGCACGAGCCTGCGCCGGGATTGATTGCGGGATTGGGGTACAGCGGGCGCGGGGTCGCGATGAGCCATGTGATGGGCCGCGAGATGGCGCGGCTGGCGCTGGGGGCGGATCGCAGGGATATTCCGATCCCGATCACAGGTATTCCACGCTATAAATTCCGCGCGCCGCAAGTATTGGGGGCAGGACTGGCCATGGCTGCGCTGCGCTGGCGGGATGAACGTGAGGCGCGTGCGACTGGACTCATCGCGGGAGGTTAACTGGTCATTTGATTTTGGTGCGCAAACTCCAGAGTACTGCAAGTTCTGGCACTGCGCAGGGGAGATGTGCAGTTGCTGTCGGGTTGCACCGGTTTTCCGGCAAGACCTTTGGAAAGAGCCAGACTTATGTTGACGGCCCGTAAACGGCGGGAAACGGTCAGTGGCATTATCGGGTCCCTGTGTCTCGATAATGCTGCAAATTGTATTGCAAGTGTCACGGGCATCGCACAGGATGTTTGCGTCAGTTGTAAGAAAAACAACGAACGATCCCGAGTTCTGATAAGGAGCCGGGCAAAAATGAAACTGGGAGAATTCTAATATGATGAAGAAAACAGTAAGCGCATTTGTCGCTGG
>CBDTVN010000049.1:0-19800 GCA_965364195.1 uncultured Sulfitobacter sp.
GCCCAGAAGTGGATGATCGACAGTTTGTAGGAATAGACCGGACGGCCCGCCTGCTTTGGCACGAAGTAATACATCATGCCAAGGAAACCCGCAGTCAGGAAGAAGCCAACGGCGTTGTGGCCATACCACCACTGGGTCATTGCATCCTGCACGCCAGAGAAGACCTGCACGGATTTGGAACCCCAGATGCTGACAGGAATACTCAGGTTGTTAACCACATGCAGCATTGCCACTGTGACGATGAACGCGAGGAAGAACCAGTTGGCTACATAAATGTGCTTTTCCTTACGCTGGAAAATCGTGCCCATGTAGATGAGCAGATACGTGAGCCAGACAACGGTGAGCCACAGATCGACGTACCACTCGGGCTCGGCGTATTCTTTGGATTGCGTGGCGCCCAGCAGATAGCCGGTGGCGGCCAGAACGATGAACAACTGGTAGCCCCAGAAGACGAACCATGCGGTGTTGCCACCCCACAGACGTACGCCGCTGGTGCGTTGCACCACATAAAGCGATGTTGCGATCAGGGCGTTACCGCCAAACGCAAAAATCACCGCACTTGTGTGCAGCGGGCGCAGCCGTCCGAAGTTTGTGAAGGGTTGGCCCCATTCAAAATTCAGTTCGGGGAATGCAAGTTGGAAGGCGATAAGTGTGCCGACCAGAAACCCTGCGATGCCCCAGAACGCGGTTGCGATCACGCCTGCGCGGATCACACCGTCAAAATAAATACCGTCATGTTCCATTGTCGCTTTTGCGGGTTCACCTGTGTTTCGCAACACATAGATAAACATCACAAATGCGATCACCATGATCAGCAATGCATGTACCTGATACGCCAGATCACGCGCCCAACTGCTGGCGATTGCCGCAAAGACGGTGACCAGCCCTAAAAGGATGATTTTCACATAGTCCATAAAATGCCCCTAAATAACTCAGAGCACCAATAGACGCTCCCGTTCGCGTGATCTTACTAGGCCGCGCTGGAGCGGCTTTCCTTGATCTAAATCAAGAAACGGACGGATTGCAAATTTTTGAGGGATTTAGGACAAAATTCCGCCGTCTGAATCGTCGCCTGTGGCGTTTCGCAGGGCCAATAGATCAATAACTTCAATCTCTTTGCGCCCGGAGAGGGTAATCACACCCTCCTTTTTCAGCGCGTTGAGTTGACGCGAGACTGTCTCGAGCGTGAGGCCAAGGTAGTTCGCGATCTGGTCGCGGGTCATTGGCATCTCGAGGGTGCCGTCCGCATCGGGATTTCCCGCAATTTTGCGCTGGGCCAGCATATCAATGAAAGTTGCGATCTTTTCGCGGGCCGTTTTGCGGCCCAACAGCAGCATCCAGTCGCGCGCGGCGTCCAACTCGTCCAATGCCAGCTCCATCAGGCGCCGGGCCACACGAGGGGTTTCCTCGACCAAACGCTCGAATGGTTTGATCTCGAACCGGCACAAAACAACATCCGTGGTTGCCACCACATCAAATTCGACTTCCTTGCGGCCGGGCCGCCCGATGAAATCCGATGCCAGCAAGAGGCCCACCATCTGTGTGCGCCCGTCTTCAAGAGTTTTGGACAGGCTCGCCACGCCTTCAACAAGAGAAGCCACATATTCCAGCGGCTCGCCGCGCCACATAATCGTCTCGCCAGCTGCGTATTGCTTGTAGGATTTCATACCTTCGAGCTGCGCCAACTCGTCGTCGTCGCAACGGGCACAGACGGCACGATGGCGAATAGGGCACTCGTTGCAGCGCACTGCGGTGAACTTCATTTTATTCATTTGTTGATCTGCATCAAAGTTGTTGGCTATAGATTCTAGTTTAACGAAATTATGAAAAATATTGAACCCCTTATCCGGCACGGCTTGTTCGATGCGAAAGTTCCACGCTACACCAGCTATCCGCCTGCGAACCATTTCCAGAACGGGATCGGCCAGCGCAACCAGCTGGAGTGGCTCGAGATGGTTGAGGAGGGGGAGGACGTATCAGTCTATTTCCACATTCCTTTTTGCAAACGCCTATGCTGGTTCTGTGCGTGCCGTACGCAAGGGACGCAAACGATGCGACCTGTCGAGGCGTATGTTGATGTATTGCTCAAGGAAATCAGTGCAGTAGTCGCACATTTGCCTGAGGGCATTGCGATGAGCAGGCTGCATTTGGGGGGCGGAACGCCGACGATCCTGACGCCAAAAATCATGAGTAAACTGCTGGATGCCGTGTTTGACGCGTTCAAACCCTCTGCGGATTTCGAGTTTTCGGTTGAGATTGACCCCACTGAGGCTTTGCCGGAATTGCTCGGGACACTGGTGGATTACGGGATGAACCGCGCCAGTATCGGCGTTCAGGACTTTGATCCAAAGGTTCAGGCGGCAATTGGCCGCATGCAGTCGCTGGAGCAAACCACGGAAGTTTTGACGTATTTGCGGGCGCGCGGCGTGGAGGCGATCAACCTTGATCTGCTTTATGGCCTGCCGTTCCAGACGCAGGAGAGCTTCCGCACCACGCTGGATCATGTGATCGCGATGGACCCTGACAGGCTTGCGATCTATGGCTATGCCCATGTGCCGTGGATGTCCAAGCGGCAGGTGTTGATCAAGGAAGAAACGTTGCCTGACACGATGGCGCGATTCGAGCTGGCCAATATTGCCCATGATGTATTGACCGCCAAAGGGTTCATGCCCATCGGGATCGACCATTTCGCCAAGACGACGGACAGCCTGTACCATGCGGACCAAACCGGCGGGCTGCGGCGCAATTTCCAAGGCTATACCGATGACCCAAGCTCGACATTGATTGGGTTTGGAGCTTCTGCGATCTCGCACTTCAAGGGGGGCTACCAGCAAAACGCGGCAGCAACCTCTGCATATCAGGAACGGGTGCTCGCCTCAGGGTTTGCGGGGCATAAAGGCTACCAAATGACGGCCACGGATGATGTGGTTGCGGCAATGATCGAAGAGTTGATGTGCAGCTTTTCCTTCCCGACGCAGGAGCTGCAAGAGCGGTTCCCCGAGCAAAGCACCGTGATCCGTCAGACGGCAGTATCGCTCATGTCGCAATATCCGGACGTATTTCGCCTGACAGCGGGCGGGTTGGAGATGCTGGCGGGGACCTATGCGCTGGTGCGGGTGGTGGCGAGTTATGTGGACCGCTTTACCGCTGAGGGCGTGGCGCATGCTACCGCGATCTAGGGCGCGAATTTAGGTTTTTGCAGTATTGAATTGCAAAGAGGGGGCAGATTTTGATCTGCCCCCTCTTTGTCATGTCTTGCGGCATCTGGCTCCGCTAGTTCTGGATGGTCTCAAGGTAGTCGAGCAAAGCGATCATATCCTCGGCAGAGATTTCACCAGCGGGTGTTCCCTTCTTCGCGGCATGCTCAAGCCCGACTGTGCCGAACTCTGGCATGGCTGCATCGGGGTCTTCCTTCTCGATCTGGCCCAGGACAAAGCGTTGGACGAAGGCGCGCGGGAAGGCACCATCATTGCGCGTGGTGAGCCCTGTGATGTCGGGAGGTGTCATGCCAAGGCCAAGCGATGCGGCCCCTGCGCCATCTCCTGCAGGCCCGTGGCAGGCGGAGCATTCCTTGGCAAAAATGGTCTCGCCCCGCTCAACACTGGCGAGATTGAGGGCAGGGCCAGAAGATTGGGCGGGCATCGAGCCTGTGGAGCAGGCGCCCAAAGTGGCGATACAGGCAAGCGGGATGAAAAGGCTTTTGGGGAATGACATATCGGGTGGCCCTCCGGGGTTTGTAGCGATCAAGTGACTTCGTGGCCGCTGTGTCAAGCGAGTATGGTCTGTGCCTGCGGGGCTGGCATTGATGTGTATCAAGGCCGATCATAGAATTCGGATGCCCTAGGGTTGCTGTGCAACAAGCCGCCAGAAGGGGGCCTGCTGCACATTGGATTTAGCTGACTTGCGCCTTGAGGACGCGGCGCAGGATTTTGCCAGAGGCGGATTTTGGGATTTCATCCACAAATGTCACCTTCTGCACCAGCTTGTATTTCGAGAGCGTCTTGGCCATGTGCGCCTGAATATCCTCCAAAGTGAGGCCAGCGTTCGTGGTCACGACAAAGGCGATGGGCAATTCGCCCGCCTCGTCATCGGGGATGCCGATCACGGCGGCGTCCGTAATGTCCGCGTGGGTCACAAGGTTAGCTTCAAGCTCGGCAGGGGCGACCTGAAAGCCCTTGAACTTAATCAACTCTTTGAGGCGGTCCATGATGAACATATAGCCGTCTTCGTCGATATAGGCGATGTCACCTGTCTTGAGCCAGCCATCCTCGGTGAGGGTTTCTTGGGTGGCTTTCTCGTTGTTGAGGTAGCCTTTCATCACCTGCGGTCCTTTGATCCACAGCTCCCCTTCGGTGCCAGCGGGCAGGTCCTCGCCGCTGGTCGGGTCCACGATGCGGCACTGGGTGCTCGGCAGGGCCAGACCGGATGCGCCTGATTTAGGGGCTCCCGCAGGGGTCGTGTGAGAGACCGGGCTGAGCTCGGTCATGCCGTAGCCTTGGACCGCGATGCAGTTGAGGCGTTTGCCCACCGCGTCTGAGACTTCGCCGCCCAAGGGGGCCGCACCCGAGAAGATTTGCTCGAGCTGGCTGAGGTCGTAGTTGTCCACGATGGGATGTTTGGCAAGGGCAAGGGCCACAGGTGGAACGATCCACATGCGGCGTGACTTGTAATCCTGGCTGATCTTCAAAAACAGCTCCAGATCAAAGCGTGGCATGGTCACCAATGCACCGCCGCCTGCGAGATGGACGTTCATCAGTACGTTCATGCCGTAGATGTGGAAGAACGGCAGGAAGGCAGCAGCAACTTCGCCGGGTTTGAAACCGGCACTGATCAGGATTTGATCGACGTTGACTACCAGATTGCGGTGGCTCAGGCGCACCCCTTTGGGCAGCCCAGTGGTGCCGGAGGAATAGGGCAGTACGACAGGGTGTTCGTCCAAATCGACGGGAACCTGCGCATCAATCGGTGCGCCGTAGTAGGCCGAGAGCGGTTCAACCCCCTCAGGCGCATCGCCTATGACCACCACGGTTTGGCCTGCGGCATCCTGCGCGCCCTGTTGGGCCGTCTCAAGGAACATCGGGATGGTGATGAGGATATCGGCATTGCTGTCGCGTAACTGATGGGCAACCTCGGAGGCAGTATAGGTCGGATTGATCGTAGTGATCGTGCCGCCCGCCCATGCAACAGCATGAAATACCACACAGTAATGTGGCAGGTTAGGTGACATCAACGCCACGGTTTTGCCCGCGCCCATGCCGCGTGCTGTGAGGCCCCCGGCGAGTTGTTTGACTTGGGTCATGAACTCAGCCGCGGTCATGGCTGTGCCGGTCATCCCGTCGGTGAGGACCATCTCGTCCGGACGGGTTGCGAGGTTTTCGAAGACGCGTTCGGTAATGGATTGGTCGCGCAGAGAAATATCTGCAGCGGCGGTTTTATATGTCATATGGTTCTCTCCCTGAGACATAATCTTAGGCAGAGAGAAGAGGGGGTGTCCAGAGGCGGGATTCAGGTTGCGGTGGTGACGGGGCCTTCATCGGTAAAGACGATCCGCTTGCCATCAGCGATCTCGCGTTTGAACAGGGCTGCGATGATGCGCAGGGCGTCGTCCTGACCTGCTGCGGCAAAGCGCGAAGCAGAGGAGACGCGCAGATTGTTGATGAACCCCTGGGCGGCATGCGCCCAGATCATCGGGTGAAGCTCTGTCAGGTGTTCACGCACGATCCAATCTGCACAGGCGGCGATTTGAGCGCGGGTATAATCGGCGGCATCATTGCCAGAATGCGCCTGACCCATGGTATTGGCGCAATACGCGGCCAGCAGGTTGACGGTATGCGGGTCGGGTCGGTGGCGTATGATGTCGCGTAAGCCCTCGATAAAGAATTGCAGGTCAAGGCGCGCGCAGGCCTCGTCATCCACGCTGATCGCGTCGAACATGACCCAGGTGTATCCACCTGCGCCCCATTCATCTCGTGTGCGGACTGCCGTGCGCCGCGCCTCAAGCTCGAGAGCGGCGAAAGAGCCGTACCAGCGGGGCAGCATATGTGTGCCAAGCGCGCGAAAGGGGGCCACATTTTTCGAATTGAGATCAATCAGCGCCTCGTAGCGGTCTGCGACAGCTTCAGTGTTGTAATTCTCGCCGCCCAAAAGGGCGCAAGCGGTGCTGGCCAACAGGGCGGAATCGACTGGCGCCCCGTCAAAGGAGTCAACGATATCGCGGGCGCGGGCGAAATGCGCCTCAAAGGCTTCGCGGTTGCGGGGCGCAATTTCAACGTCCCACCCGATGCCGCGCCATGACCATGCGATGTCGATGTGGGCCTGCGCGACGATGCACCCGATCACATAGTTGTCGGAATGATCCTCGAGAACGTATTCAAGTGCCTCGATACCGCTTATCATTGGGGCATCTTTTTCGGGCACGCGGTCCAGCAGGGCGTGCTCGATCGCAAGAACCACGTCGGCGCGCGCGCCGAAGGCCATGAGTTCCGCCACGCACATGCCACCCGGTGTCATGGTCCGGTCGCGGTCTGCGGTTTTGATGAGGGTGATAAGCTTGTCCCAGTCCTCCTGGCGGACCAAACGCAATGCGCGGTTTTGATGGTTGTCACGCAGCCGCTCTTCGCGGGTAGGATCGGGACAGGGAATGGAAAGATTGTTCAGCGCGTTGTTGCTGGTTTTGCACTGCACGGGCTTGTTCTTGAGGCGGCTCTTCTGTTCGGTCAGAGCGCTATTCTCCGCTTCAAGCGCGACTGTCGGCATTTGATCTGCAGGTGCGGATTCTGCTGTCTCGATCTTTCGAAATGGTGATGGTGTGGCAGTTTTTTCGGGATCGAGCACCTCAGGACGCATATCGTCACTGGATACAATATCTTCCATTTCCGTCGCATCCACAGATCGGGCGATCCAGCGGTTGCCGGGCAGTTTGCGAAAAAGGGATGCCAGATGCGTCATACATTAATCCGTGAGTTAGTGGGCAGATTGTCGTGGTGTGGTTATCGCCAGTCATTGGGGCGGCAACGTGGCGCAAGGGCGGTTAAGTCGCGATATTCAATGGGCTGGTGAGGGGGCTGAATGCGCAAATGGGGCGGATTGTTGCGCGTAGGCGCAGTTTCCGGCGCAGTGCGGCAGAGTGTTGCTCGATCGGCTACAATGGCGCGCAATTGTGCTTGTCAGCCGGGAATTGTGTGGATCATACTGCGCGTCATGAAATGGATTGATCAGAAAATTCGGGCGGTGGGCAGGGCCGCTGCAGTTGCCTCGTTTGGGCTGTGGTGTGTTGTTGCCGGACCGGGTGTGGCGCAGCAGACGGATGCCGGTGGGCAAGCCCCTGAGTTGTTAGCCGCGGCGACAAAGCCTCCGACCATAGATGGTGTTGAGATCACGGTGCGCCCTCCTGCACGCCGTAGTTATGTGCCGCGCACCCGCTGGCAGCACATGGAGGGGCATACGCTCTGGACCCACGCGGCGATGTCAGCGCTTAAGGATCATGGCAGCCCGCTGGTAGAGATGGTGCCGGGCGACATAACCTATTGGTGCCCTGCCTATGAGACAAATGACGATGCAAAGCGGCGGGCCTTCTGGGTCGGCTATATGTCCGCGCTGGCAAAGCATGAGAGTACGTATAAGCCGTGGGCAGTGGGGGGCGGTGGCCGCTGGTACGGCCTGCTCCAGATCCTGCCTGCCACTGCGCGGGGGTACCAGTGTAATGTAGGTACTGGAGAGGCGCTCAAGAACGGAGCGGCGAACCTAAGCTGTGCAGTGCGCATTATGACCTATACGGTGCAGCGTGACGGGGTGATCCACGGGCGCGACCGCAAATGGCGCGGGGTTTCCGCCGATTGGGGACCGATGCGCAATCCGCGCAAGCGCGTTGATATGGCCAACTGGCTCAAGCGGCAGAACTATTGCAAGCTGGCCAATGACACACGGCCAAAAGCGCGGCCCTAACCGATTAGTGAGAAATGGTACCTGCGGGTGGTGAGGCCAGCGCTGCGGGCCAGTGGCTCGAAGGTGGCGTGGGGCGGTGTCGCGGGGAATGGCACGCGGATCTTGACGCCAGAGGGGCGTACCACGCTAAGGCGCACGGACATATCAAGGCGGGTGTCAAAGCGCAGATGGTCGATCTCCGACAGTGCTATCTCGGCGTCTTGTCGTCCGCTGGTCCAGCGCAGATGGGTCTCGTCAAGGGTGAGGCTGCTGCTTGGATTGCGCGCCAGATCATATAGGGCGGGCAGGGTGAACGCGCCGATGACGGCGAGGATGACCGGCTCTGCCTCAAGCATGACATAGGCCGCGATAAGGGCTGCCCAGATCGCCGTTACGGTGATCATGGTCGCGGGGCGGCGGCCTTGGCTCGTATATGTGTAGGGCAGGGTCATGCGGTGCGGAAGATGCGGGCGAGTGCGCCCATTGCATCGGCTTGGGCAGCGCTGGGCATGCCTTTGCTGCCTGCAGCAGTCACATCCCCCAACACGCGCATGAGCTTGTCAAAATCCGGACCATGGTCGAGCTGTTTGAGCCGTTTGGTCAGGCGTTGGAAGGCAGGTGTTGCGCCGCCTTCTTGGGCCACCAGCCACGGGGCAAGGGTGGCCATATCAGCGGCCTCTGATGCGCTCACTTGTAGGCGCTTTTGCAGGGACGCGATGAGAACCTCGTCGGGGAGCTTCTGGCTTTTGTCCATGCGGGCAAAGGCAGCGGCCATGGCAGTCACGCACAGCTCTGGCGTATGAATGCTGGAAGTGGCGTGAAGGTTGGGCTGCGCACGGTAGCCCAGACGTTTGGCGGCCACGCTTATTGGTGTGGAGGCTTTAATCACGCCCGCGGTGATAAATGCGCCGCGCTGCGCACGGCGGTAGAGAAAAGCGCCGATGGCCACAGCGGCGAGCAGGAAGACGATTTCAAGCATGGTGGTCTACTTCTGGTGTTAGGCGTCCGCAATCCGTGTGAGCATCTCGGTTGTATCGCGGCTGAGGTCAGGAGTTGCCAGTATGCGGGTTAATTGTGTTTTTATAAGGGCTTGCCGCTCGGAATCGTAGCGTTTCCATGTCTGAAATGCGGAACACATGCGCGCTGTGGTCTGCGGATTCACCGGATCAAGCTTGATCAACCAGTCGGCCAGCAGCTTATATCCCGCGCCAGAGGCGTGGTGGAAGCCTGCGTGGTGCATGATGAGCGAGCCAAAGACAGCGCGAAACCGGTTGGGGTTTTTCCAGTTGAAATCGGGATGCTCGGTGAGGCCTGCGGCGACTTCATGGGCGTCCTCGGGATCGGCTTCGATCACTTGCAGGCCGAACCATTTATCCATGACCAGACGGTCGTCCTTCCATTGTGCCTCAAATGCTTTGAGTGCGGCCTCCCCACGGCCAGCGCGAATGAGGTTGGCGAGGGCGGCGAGTTGTTGCGTCATGTTGTCGGCGTGGTCGTATTGTTCCTGCGCCAGCTTGCCGCCATCGCTTCGGGTGAGCAGGGCGAGGGCGGAATTGCCAAGCGCGCGCTGGCCCGATTGGGTGGCATCGGGGGCATATGGTGCAGCGACCAGATTATCCTCGTAGAGTGAGGGCAAAACCTCGGCCAGCTGCGTTGCCATCGCTTCGCGCAGGGCCTCAAGAGCGGCGTAGATGATGTCGGGTTCAGGCGTGTGGCCCGCGTCATGCAGGGCGGTGGCGAGATCCGATTGTGCGGGCAGGGCCATCATCAGGCGACGGTAGGCGGGATCAAGGGTATCATCGCTCATCACAGTGCGCAGGCCGCGCAGGTACGCCGGATCAGGGCGGGTGCCCTTGAGCATCATGTTTATCAGAGTGTTGCGCGCCAATATGCGCCCCGCCTCCCAACGGTTAAATGGATCAGTGTCATAGGCCAGCAGATGCGCATGGTCGGCATCGTGTTCCAGCACGACTGGTGCGGAGAAGCCGCGCAGAATGGAGGCTACGGGGCGCGCCTCAAGTCCCTCGAAACTGAAACTTTGGGTCACTTCTGTCATCTCGAGGATGCGGGTTGGAGCGACCTGTGTGCCGTCCGGCCCGATCAGACCCGTGGCGATGGGGATCACCTGTGGTTGCGGCTCCGGTGTGGCGGCGCTGGGCGGTATGTTTTGGCGGAAGGTGAGGGTGAATGTGCTGCCGTTCCATGCTTCCCACACGCTCAGGCGCGGTGTGCCTGCCTGGGAATACCAACGCTTGAACTGCGTGAGGTCGCGGCCTGTGGTGTCGGCAAAAACCTGTAACCAATCCTCGATCGTGGCAGCATCGCCGTCGTGGCGGTCGAAATAGAGTGTCACAGCTTGTGCATAGGCCTCATCGCCCACCAGCGTTTTGAGCATGCGGATGACCTCTGCGCCCTTCTCGTAGATCGTGGCAGTGTAGAAGTTGTTGATCTCCTGAAAGCTCTCGGGGCGGACGGGGTGGGCGAGCGGCCCTTGATCTTCGGCAAACTGGCGCCCGCGCAGGTCCATCACATCCCCGATGCGTTTGACCTCGCTGCCGCGCATGTCTGACGTGAACTGACTGTCGCGAAAGACGGTGAGGCCTTCTTTGAGACAAAGCTGGAACCAGTCCCGACAGGTGATGCGGTTGCCGGTCCAGTTGTGGAAATACTCATGAGCAATGATCGCCTCGATCCGCTCAAAGTTGGTGTCAGTGGATGTGGCTTGGGAGGCGAGTACGGCGGAAGAGTTGAAGATGTTCAGGCCCTTGTTCTCCATAGCACCCATGTTGAAATCATCGACGGCAACGATGTTGAAGAGGTCGAGATCGTATTCGCGGCCATAGACATCCTCGTCCCACTTCATGCTGTCCTTGAGCGCCTGCATGCCAAAGGCGCATTTGCCCTCGTCACCGGGGCGGACATAGAGGTTGAGGGCCACATCGCGGCCCGACATCGTGGTGAACTGCCCTTCGTGTGCAACCAGATCGCCAGCGACCAGTGCAAAGAGGTATGCGGGTTTGGGCCATGGGTCGTGCCACTCCGCGTGGTTTTCGCTCATACTTACCGGATTTCCGTTGGAGAGCAGCACGGGGTGGGGGCCGTCTATGGTCACGGTAAAGACGCTCATCACGTCGGGGCGGTCGGGGTAGTAGGTGATCTTGCGGAAGCCTTCGGCCTCGCATTGGGTGCAATACATGCCGTTCGACATATAGAGCCCTTCGAGGGCGGTGTTGTTCGCAGGATCAATCTCGACCTCGGCTTCAAAGATGAAGGCGGCATCCGGCACATCGCAGGTCAGCCCCTGCGGCGTGAGGCTGGGCGTTATCTCCGCCCCGTCGATCGTGGCCGAGACCAGTTTGAGCATTTCTCCGTGCAGGAAAAAGGGCTGGGTCGGGGCCTCGGGATTGGGGCGAAAGGCGATGCGACTTCGTACGCGGGTCTGATTTGGATCAAGGGTAAAGTGCAGCGCCACGCTGTCCACATGCCAACCGAACGCGGTGTAGTCTTTGAGGTAGATGGTCTGGGGGGCAGCGTCACGCATGGCATGGCTCCTGAAACGGGTTGAACTGAATAGATAGGGCTGATCGGGAACCTAATTCTTTGGGTGCACGTTAGATAGGCAACACCACGGCTGCAAGGTCATGGATCACGACTTAAGCAGAACATGTTATGTCTGCACCTGATACAAACGTCGAGCGTCAAGAAGCCAAGCACCGTCCCGCCCTTCTGGGGATCAAAGGAGCGATGTTGTTTGGTGCGTTGATGATGATCGGGCTTGTCGGATTTAATATGGCGAACACGGGCAACGGCGACGCCGTAAGCAACGCAAGTGGCAGCACAAATACAAATGTTGTTGCAACGGATGTGTATGAGTCGGGGACCAACAGCTCCGCAACACTGACAGCCACAGACTGAGAATTTTTGTTGTGTAACGCGTAAGGCGCCCTTTGTGGGGCCTTTTTTTATGTCCGTGCCGGACTACTTTGCTCCGCATGGCAAAACATGTGAAAAAATCTGACCTCCCGCAGAAGATCTGTGCGACCTGTGACAAGCCTTTTACATGGCGCAAAAAATGGGCGTCGGTGTGGGACGAAGTGCGATACTGCTCGGAGCGGTGCAAGCGGGAGCGTCCCAAGGCGCAGGGCAAATCTGGCTAATTGGTAAACTAATTTTACCAAAACCTCTTGCGAGGCATCGCTGTACCGTCTAACCCTTGGCGCAAAGCACTTTCCTATCGGAAACTTATGTGCCGCGCACAGGGAGATTTACCATGCAAAGAGTAGACCGCAAAGGCCTTCAAGTTGATCAACAGCTGGCTGATTTCATAGAGAATGAGGCATTGAACGGGTTGGATGTCAGTGCAGATACGTTTTGGGAGGGGTTCTCGGAGTTGGTGCACGGTATGGGCCCGAAGAATCGCGCATTGCTGCAAAAGCGTGCCGAGATTCAGGGCCAAATTGATGCATGGCACACGGAGCGGCAGGGTCAGGCGCATGACGCAGAGGCCTACACCGCCTTTTTGCGCGAGATCGGGTATTTGGTGCCAGAAGGCGCACCATTCAAGATCGATACTGCGGGCGTTGATGTAGAGATCGCCTCCACTCCCGGACCACAGCTTGTTGTTCCGATCACCAATGCACGTTTTGCGCTCAATGCTGCGAATGCGCGCTGGGGGTCCCTCTATGATGCGTTCTATGGCACCGATGCGCTGGGCGACTTGCCAAAAGGTTTTGGATATGATGCCGACCGCGGTGCGCGGGTTGTGGCAAAGGCCAAAGCGTTTCTGGACGGCGCGGCACCGCTTGTGTCTGGCAGCCACACACAGTTGGTGGGTTACCGCGTTGTAGATGGCGCGCTGGAAGGTTTGATGCTGAACGGCTCGGACGACCGGGCAGTGGGCATGGCGCTGGCTGATCCGGCGCAGTTTTCGGGATACAAAGGGGCGGCTGATGCGCCAAGTGGTATTTTGCTCAAGAACAACGGATTGCACATCGAGATTGTGATCGATGCCGAGCATGCGATTGGTGCGACAGACCCGGCCCATGTGGCAGATGTCGTCATGGAAAGCGCGCTGAGCACGATCATGGATTGCGAGGACAGTGTCGCAGCAGTGGATGCCGAGGATAAGGTGGTGGCCTATAAAAACTGGTTGGGTCTGATGCGTGGTGATCTGAACGAAAGTTTCGAGAAGGGGGGGCAGACTGTCACCCGTGCGATGAATCCGGACCGTGCATACACGGCGCCGGACGGCAGTACACTGACGGTTAAGGGCCGCTCGCTCATGCTGATCCGCAATGTGGGGCATTTGATGACGAACCCTGCGGTGCTGGACCGTGATGGTCTCGAAGCGGGTGAGGGTCTGATGGATGCGATGATCACCACGCTGATCGCGATGCATGATTTTGCGCGTGAGGGAGGTAATTCGCTCACCGGATCCGTTTATGTCGTGAAACCGAAGATGCACGGCCCCGAAGAGGTGGCTTTTGCGGACGAGATTTTCACTCATGTTGAACACGCGCTGGGTTTGCCTGCGAATACTGTCAAGTTGGGGATTATGGACGAAGAGCGGCGCACTTCCGTGAACCTTGGTGAATGCATCCGTGCAGCGAAGTCGCGTGTGGCATTTATCAACACGGGCTTCCTTGACCGCACGGGCGACGAAATTCACACGTCGATGTATGCGGGACCCATGGTGCCGAAGGGCGACATGAAATCCTCCGCTTGGATCAGTTCCTATGAAGACCGCAACGTCGATATCGGTCTTGCCTGCGGCCTCAAAGGGCGCGCGCAGATCGGCAAGGGCATGTGGGCGATGCCGGACCGTATGGCCGAGATGATCGAGACAAAGATTGGTCACCCGAAAGCAGGTGCGACCTGTGCATGGGTGCCGTCGCCAACGGCCGCGACATTGCATGCGATGCACTATCACGCTGTAGATGTAATGGCACGGCAGGACGAGATTGCCGCAGGTGGCGCGCGTGGCACGTTGGAAGATCTGCTGACCATTCCTGCGATGACAGGGCGGAATTTGAGTGATGCAGAGATCACTCAGGAGATCGAGAACAATGCCCAAGGCATCCTTGGCTACGTGGTGCGCTGGATTGATCAAGGGGTCGGGTGCTCCAAAGTGCCGGACATTCATGATGTAGGTCTGATGGAGGATCGCGCGACCTGTCGCATCTCCGCGCAGGCGCTGGCCAACTGGTTGCACCATGGTGTGATCAGTGAAGAACAGGTGACGGCCGGATTGCGCAAGATGGCTGCTGTTGTGGACCGTCAGAACGCGGGTGATCCGCTCTACCGCGCTATGGCGCCTTCCTTCGACGGGATCGCATTTCAGGCGGCCTGTGATCTGGTGTTGAAGGGCGCGGTTCAGCCCTCGGGCTATACAGAGCCTGTGCTGCATGCGCGTCGGTTGGAGCTGAAGGCTGCAAGCTAAGGCGCGTTTTGCGCGGACGGGACTGAAGGGCCAGCCCTTCAGACTTCCCGGAGGATATAAGGCCAAGAAAGATAGGCCAAGAAAGATAGGAAAGACGGAATGAACGTATCGTTGAACAAGGCGCGGGTTGTGATCCGCAAGACTTTTGAAAAAGGTGCCGAGATGGGGCTCAAGCCACTTTCGGTGGTTGTGCTGGATGCGGGCGGTCATGTTCTTGCGTTCGAGCGGCAGGACGGTGCCGCACCTGGGCGGTTCGCGATTGCTCATGGCAAAGCCTATGGCTCGGTCATGTTGGGCATGGCGGGTACTGCGCAAATGGCACGGGCAGAGCAGCAGGCCTATTTCATGGATGCGGTGAACGGTGTCTTTGGCGGCCAGACGATTCCGGTGCCGGGCGGTGTTCTTTTGCGCTCGCCCAAGGGGGCCGTGATCGGGGCGGTTGGGGTGACAGGCGATACGTCCGACAATGATCTGGTTGCGGCTATGGCGGGTATTGAAGCGGCTAAGCTGATTGGTGAGGGCTAAGCCCTTTGGCCAACCAGTACCTCGCGTGATTGCGGTGTTGAGAGATTAATCGCTTCGCGATAGGTTGGCCCAAATTGTTCTGAACGAGGAGTTCTGCGGTATGGGTCGGCCTATTATCGGGATTATTGGCAACAGCTATCTTTTGAATGATCAATATCCCGTTCACGCGGGCGGGATCATGAATTCGCAGGCAATTGCCGAAGTGTCGGGTTGTATGCCGATCCTTGTGCCGTCTGATCCGTCGCTGGTATCAGTGGCAGAGTTGATGGCGTGCTGTGACGGGTTCCTGCTGACGGGTGGGCGGCCTAATGTGCACCCTGAGGAATACGGGGAAGAAGAGACGCCTGCGCATGGCGATTTTGATCGTGCGCGAGATGCAGTTGCTTTGGAGTTAACGCGCGCCTGTGTGGCTGTGGGGCAGCCTGTGTTCGGGATTTGCCGCGGCTTTCAGGAAGTGAATGTTGCCATGGGCGGAACACTTTATCCCGAGATACGTGATCTGCCCGGGCGGATGAACCACCGGATGCCGCCCGAAGGGACGATGGAAGAGAAATTCGAGTTGCGCCATGACGTGCGGTTTACATCAGGCGGCGTGTTTCACGGTGTGATGGGGGCGGAAGTTGTACGCACCAACACGCTACACGGCCAGGGGATCAAGGTCGCGGGGACGCGCATTGTGATTGATGGTGTGGCGGAGGATGGCACGCCGGAGGCGATTTATGTTGAGGGTGCGCCCGGATTTACCCTCGCGGTGCAGTGGCATCCGGAATACGATGCGGCAAAAGATCCTGTGTCGCGCCCGCTGTTTGAGGCGTTTGGTGCGGCTGCGCGCGATTGGGCTGCGGGTACGCGCCCTGCGGCTGTGGCGCGCGCCGTTTAGGGGCAGCGGCGTTCTGAAAGAGCGGGAAAGGATGCTTTGCCTCCCGCCGCCTGTGATCAGCGCATGTTTCCCGTCTAGTGTCATGTATCTCTTCTCGATGACTGCTCTCGAACTATCTGTGCCCCCGCGCATCGCTAGCCGGAGCATGCACTGTGACGTTACGTCTTTTCAGGATGAACTCCTAAGAGAGCAGAGCCACGATGATTCATTAATGCCACATGTCCCTGATTTTAAGGGGTTCTATTGGTTGCACAATTGTGCGCACCGCCCACAAAGATAGATTGCATTCTAATCTCCTCGCAAAAGAAGGAGCATAATCAATTTATGGAGCAGTCCTAACATGAGAATAAGTAACTATGCCGCTATCGCTGCGGGCCTCCTTTTCGCAAGCGGTGCTTCGGCTGCAGAAATAGCCGGTGGATCGTTGAAGCTGTCGTATTCGGCATTTGCCGATGATACCAGTGTATCGCGCCTCGGGGTCGAAGGCTCAATTGAGGTGGCGTTCAACCAACAGTTCAGCACCCAACTTGATCTGGGCTATCAATCGTTCGGGGAGACGGATATTGACGAGTTTTCATACGGTTTGCACGCGATCTATCATCTCGATAGTGCGACATCTATCGGCGCGTTTTATGCACGCGAAGAACTGGAAGGTGCTGATCTTGATCTGTATGGTATCGAAGCGGGCTATGAGACAGGCCAGTGGGAATTCGAAGGCAATTTGGGCCGCACCAGCACCAATGGCGATGATGCAACAGTTTTTGGCGGCTTTGCGCGCTATGAATTCGCCAACCAGCTGGGTCTGACAGGGTCATATGACCAGATTGAAATCGGGGACCTCGACGTGTCACGGATCGCGCTGAAACTGGACCGTGACGTCTCTCCCAGTGTCAACCTTTTCCTTGAAGTCGGGAGCGCAGATGTCGATGTCGGAAGTGCGTCGACCTCGGAAGTGTTTGTCGGCCTCGGTGGCAAAATTGCCTTTGGCGCAGAACGTGGTGTGACATTCGAGCAACGCGGATTGCTGCGTCTGATCCCCGGCCTGTAATATTGCAAACATACGGGGCTGCTGGCGTAGCCCCGTTTTCCGATTCTCCCTTAGGCACTTTAGAATTGTTGCGTGCGGTGCGCGGCCATTGAAACATTGTTTCAGCCCGAAATGCGTAACAAATTTGGCAAAATCATCCATAGCAGTCAGAAAATCGGCAAAACATAGCGTCTTAAACAGGCGTGGCGCTTGTTTGTCCGGTTTTTGCGCGATAAATCAGAGAGTGATTTACGACACGCCAGTTTCGGCACCAAACAAGAATTTGGGAGATTTTGAGTGAAGATCGGTACACCTAAAGAGGTATTCGAAGGCGAGCGCCGCGTGGCGATGACGCCCGACAGTGCGCTTCAATTACAAAAACTGGGACATGAGTGCCTGATCGAAACTGGTGCGGGGTTGGCGTCAGGCTTTGACGATGCATCATATGTCAGCGCTGGTGTCGAGGTCATGAAAACGGCCGCTGCCTTGTGGAAGGCTGCTGATGTGGTCGCCAAGGTGCGTGTGCCGGATGCTTCCGAGATGAAGAGACTGCGGAGCGGTCAAACGCTGATCTCCTTCTTTTCTCCCGTAGGGGATAAGACGAAGATGAAGGCAGCGGCCAAAAAGGGCGCTACTGTTGTCGCGATGGAGATGATCCCGCGGATTTCGCGGGCCCAGAAGATGGATGCGCTGAGTTCCATGGCGAACATCGCGGGCTACCGTGCTGTTATTGAAGCGGGTAATAATTTTGGCCGCTTCTTTACCGGTCAGATCACGGCCGCCGGTAAGGTTCCGCCTGCCAAGGTCTTGGTTGTGGGGGCTGGTGTTGCTGGTCTGGCCGCAGTCGGGACCTCGACCTCCCTTGGTGCGATCACGATGGCATTCGACGTGCGCCCCGAAGTGGCCGAGCAGGTCGAGAGCATGGGCGCGCAGTTCGTCTATCTCGATTTTGAAGAGGAGCAACAGGATGGTGCGGCAACGGGCGGCTATGCCTCTGTGTCCTCGCCTGAGTTCCGCGAAGCGCAGCTGGCAAAATTCCGCGAATTGGCGCCAGAAGTTGATATCGTGATCACTACAGCTTTGATCCCGAACCGCGAAGCGCCAGAGATCTGGACCGCTGACATGGTTGCGGCGATGAAGCCGGGATCGGTGATTGTCGATCTGGCAGCAGAGAAGGGCGGCAACTGTAAGCAGACCGTCATGGATGAGAAAATCGTCACCGAAAATGGCGTGACCATCATCGGGTATACCGATTTCCCGAGCCGTATGGGTACGCAGGCCTCGACGCTGTATTCCACAAACATCCGTCATCTGTTGACCGACCTGACGCCGGAAAAAGACGGTGTGATTAATCACAATATGGAAGATGATGTGATCCGTGGGGCGACCATTGCCCATGCGGAGGCCGTTACCTTCCCCCCACCACCGCCGAAAGTGGCAGCAATTGCAGCAGCGCCTAAGAAACCTGCGGCAAAAGAGCTGACGCGGGAAGAAAAGCGTGCGGGCGAGTTAGCTGCGTTCAAGGCGCAGACTAAAAACCAGGTCACCTTGCTTGCTGTTGGTGGCGCCTTGCTGCTTGCGGTTGGTCTTGTGGCACCTGCCAGCTTCATGCAGCACTTCATCGTGTTTGTTTTGTCGGTGTTTATTGGTTTCCAGGTAATCTGGGGCGTGGCGCACAGCTTGCACACACCGCTTATGGCGATCACCAATGCGATTTCCTCGATCATCATTCTGGGGGCGCTGATGCAGATCGGCTCTGGCTCGGGACTGGTGGTTCTCCTTGCTGCTTTGTCGGTCTTCATGTGTGGGATCAATATTTTCGGTGGCTTCCTCGTGACACGGCGCATGCTCGCCATGTTCCAGAAATCTTAAGGGAGCAGGGTTTATGGATTTTGGTTTCACAACAGCGGCCTATGTAGTTGCCGCTATTCTCTTCATTCTCTCGCTGGGCGGTTTGTCTGGTCAGGAGAGCGCCAAGCGCGCCGTTTGGTATGGCATTGTTGGCATGGCTTTGGCCGTTGCGGCGACGATTATTGGACCGGGCGCAGGCTATTGGCCTTTGTCGATCCTGTTGATCGCGGGTGGTGGTGCAGTCGGCTATCAGTTGGCTACAAAAGTGCAAATGACGCAGATGCCAGAGTTGGTTGCAGCGATGCACTCCCTTGTGGGTCTGGCGGCGATGTTCGTTGGTTTGATCGCACATTTCGAGATCGGTCGCGTTTTGGCCATGATCGCAGCGGGTGAAAGTACTGCAGATTTGGGTACTTTCGCGGCATTGATTGCCAAGAAGGAAATCGTCGAGATTAATATCTTGCGGGTTGAGTTGTTCTTGGGCGTGTTCATCGGCGCGGTGACCTTCACAGGCTCTGTGATTGCCTATGGCAAGCTGGCGGGCAAAGTGTCCTCGGTGGCTGAAAAGCTGCCTGGTGGTCATCTGTTGAACATCACGGCGGCGGCGATTTCTGTCTTCACGCTGATCTGGTATTTCAACACGGGCGGTTTCTTCCCGCTGTTCCTGATGATGCTGGCCGCACTGTTCATCGGCTATCACCTGATCATGGGCATTGGTGGTGCGGACATGCCGGTGGTTGTCTCCATGCTGAATTCGTACTCCGGCTGGGCTGCAGCGGCGATTGGCTTCTCGCTCGGCAACGATCTGTTGATCGTGGTTGGTGCGTTGGTTGGCTCCTCGGGTGCGATCCTCAGCTACATCATGTGTAAGGCGATGAACCGTTCGTTCGTTAGCGTGATCCTTGGTGGCTTTGGTGGCCCGCAGGGTGAGCAGATGGCCGTTGAAGGTGAGCAGATTGCGATTGAGGCCGAAGGGGTTGCTGCAGCGCTCAATGAAGCGGATAGCGTCATCATCATCCCAGGCTACGGCATGGCGGTGGCACAGGCGCAATCAGCGGTCAGTGATCTGGTCAAAAAGCTGCGTGCGCAGGGCAAGAATGTGCGCTTTGCCATTCACCCTGTTGCGGGCCGTTTGCCCGGTCACATGAACGTGCT
>CBDTVN010000050.1:0-19733 GCA_965364195.1 uncultured Sulfitobacter sp.
CACCAGACTTCCCAGCCCAGACCCCAAGCGCCCAAAGTCGGGCTTTCCCAGTCGTCCTCGACGAAACGGATATCATGCAGATCCATATCCACACCAATCGCCGCAAGTGAGCCGAGGTACAGCTCTTGCAGGTTGGGCGGGCTTGGCTTGATCAGAACTTGGTACTGGTAGTAATGCTGCAACCGGTTGGGGTTCTCGCCGTAGCGCCCGTCGGTGGGGCGACGTGAGGGCTGGACGTAGGCCGCGGACCAATGCTGGCCTCCAAGGCTGCGCAGCGTGGTCGCAGGGTGGAACGTGCCCGCCCCCACTTCCATGTCGTAGGGCTGCAAAATAGCGCAGCCATGGCGCGCCCAATAGCTTTGCAACCGCAGGATGATCTCTTGAAACGAACGGGGCGTGTCTGACATGCTTTTGTCCTTTGCCATTTGGCGCTCTTACTAGGGTGCGCCAGCCCAAGGGTCAATCAGCGGCGACACAGATGCGCCCAGTGGTCGCAAATGGGTAGAAACTACGGCAAACAGTCGCTTCGTATATGGGAATCACCGCTAAATACTGTTTTACGTCCCGTAAAGTATTCCTACGAGAGATTTTAAACCGATGCTGCGCATTTTCACGGCCCTACTCACTGCACTCACCTTGTGTATCTCAACCGCTGCCCATGCGCAGTCAAATGATCCAGATGAGGTCGTTTGGGTTCAGATCGAAGCCCAGCCATCACTGGCCCGTGCCACAGACCGCGCGCGGGCATACACAACCTTGCTCGAAGACGTGAACGGATTTGCCGTGGGCGGCGGATGGTATGCGGTTGTTGTCGGCCCCTATCGCCGCGCCGATGCTTTTATCGTTCTGCGCCAATACCTCCGCGAGGGTCTGATCCCGCGCGACAGCTTCATCCAGAGCCGCAACCGCCTAGGACAGCAGTTCTGGCCCGTGGGCGCAAATGTGCTGGGAAATGGTGCTGTTGAGGTACCTAACAGCACCGAGCCCGCGCAACAGCCCGAAGAAGCCCCAGTTGTTGCAGAACTTGCACCGGAACCAGCAGCCGAGCCTGAACGACAGCCCGCAGACGAGACACCATCCGAGGCACAGCGCCGCGAGCGTGATCTGACCCGCGACGAGAAAAAACAGCTTCAGGTAATGCTGCAATGGGCCGGGTTTTATACTGCGGGCATTGATGGCTCATTCGGCCGTGGCACGCGAAACTCCATGGCTGCATGGCAAGAAGCGAACAATTTCGAGAAGACCGGCATCCTGACAACCCTCCAGCGTGCGACGTTGAAGAACCAATATAACGCTGTGCTGAATGGCTTGGGACTTCAAACCGTACGTGATGCACAGGCGGGGATCCAGATGACCCTGCCGATGGATGTCGTGAAATTTGACCGCTACGAGCCGCCATTTGCGCAGTACACGCCAACAGGCGACATCCAAGCGCGCGTGTTGCTCATCAGCCAGCCGGGCGATCAGGATACTCTGTTTGGCCTCTATGAGATCATGCAAACACTTGAGATCGTCCCACTGAGCGGTCCGCGTGAGCGCAACAATTCAAACTTTACCCTTGTGGGCGAAAACGGCCGCATGATCAGCTATACCGAGGCCACTCTTGAAAACGGCGAGATCAAAGGCTTCACCTTGTTGTGGCCTGCGGGCGATGAAGAGCGCCGCCGCCGCTTGCTTGCCGAAATGCGCAGCAGTTTTGCCCGCATGCCGGGCGTGCTCAGCGCCTCTGCTGGAGATGCTTCGCAACAATCCATTGACCTGATTTCCGGCTTGCAAATCCGCAAGCCAAAGATGTCTCGCTCGGGCTTTTTCATCAATAATGTGGGCAATGTCGTCACCACCTCCGCTGCCGTGCAAAGCTGCTCGCGCATCACGCTCGATGGCGACACGGATGCCGAGATTGTGGCAGATGACACCGCGCGCGGTGTGGCCCTTCTAAGGCCAAAAGCAGCGCTTGCCCCTTTGGAGATTGCCAGCTTCGCACGCCAGCCCGGGCGTCTTCAGAGCGAAGTTGCGACGGCGGGTTACTCCTTTGAGGGTGTCCTCAGTTCCCCATCCATGAATTTCGGCACGCTGGCGGATATCCGTGGCCTGCAAGGGGAAGAAAACATCAGCCGCCTCGCCTTGCGCACACGTGCCGGTGATGCTGGCGGTCCTGTCCTTGACCGCACAGGCGCTGTGATCGGCATGATGACCGCAGCACCGGAAGGTGGGCCTCAGCTGCCTGATGATGTGAGCTTTGCACTGGCCTCCGCAACTGTTGTCGCAGTAACCAATGATGCAGGCATCAAATTGCCTGAAGCCGCTGCCGAAGGCACCGCAAGCCTCACTGCGTTCCAACTGTCCGAAAAGGCCAGCGGGATGACCGTCCTGGTAAGCTGCTGGGAATAAAGACAGATGGACGCCTGTGGTGACGGATCGGAATTTTCAAAAATTCCGATCCGTTGTTTGAGAGAAACGGCTCTCCGCCCGAGGCTTAAGCAGTAAGCGCAGGTGTCGCATAGATCAGCGTTGGGCCATCCGCCTCAAACGCAGCCAACACAGCATCCTGGAACGCCTGAATCGTTTGCGGCGCTTCCGCGCGCGCGCCAAAGGCCTCGGCCAATTTGCAAAAGTCAGGGTTCCGCGCGATTACCGCATTGGGGGCAATCTGAGCGCGTACCATGCTGTCTTCGATCTCACCCAGTTTACCATTATCCCATAGGATGATTGGCAGGCTCAGCCCCAACTCAACGGCGACGCCAAGTTCCTGCATCGTATAGTGAAATCCGTAGTCTCCGATGATCGCCACCGTCGGTTTGCCCCTGCGCGAAATCGCTCCACCGATGGCAGCAGGCGTGGCGTAGCCCAGCGTGCCAAATCCGTAGGGGTGATGCCAGTGTCCTGGGCGGTCCATGTCCCAGACCTCCTTGGCGACATAGGCGAATTGCGTCATGTCGGAATAGATCATCGTATCCGCAGGCACGACTTCACGCAGGGCGTCACACAGCGGCACAATGCCGGGCCGCTCCGCATCTGTCTCTGCCCGCCAACGCGCCCGCGCTTTGGTGACCTCAGCCGCGCTCCAGTCACTGGCTTGTGGCGCTTCAATGCCGTCAACGAGTGCAGCCAAAAATAGCCCTGCATCCATTTGTACAGGCAGTTCAGCCCGTTGCGGATCACTTAAAACTTCCGCATCAATGTCCACACGGATCATTTGCGCAGTATGGCCCAGATGCGACCGCCAGATGTCTACCTCCGCCAATTCGGTGCCGATGGCGATCACCAGATCCGCTTGGGCGATGATCCCCGCGCTGTCAGGCCGCGCAAGTGCCGCTCCAAAGAACAGTGGGTCATTAGGCGCCATGATGCCCCGCCCTGCATATGTGACGAAGCTGGCAGCACCAAGCGCCTTCACAACCGCACGCGCAGCAACACTTGCCTGCGCTGCACCGCCACCGAAAACAAACATCGGCTTTTTTGCGGCCTTGATATGCGCCAACAACGTACCAAGCTCCCCCTTAAGGGATTGTGCCTGCTGCGCAGGCACCACGGGCGCTGCCGCTGGCAGCGCCTCCGCTTGAAGCGCGGCAATGGGCACTTGGAGATGTTTGCTGCGGGGGCGCCCTGTCGCAAACTCCTGAAATGCGCGGTCCACCAGGCCGTAGGCCGCCTGCGCACTCGGCGCTGTGTGCGACCAGTCACAAACCGTCCCCGCTGCAATCTCCTGATCCTTCATCTGGTGCAATTGTCCGCGCCGCGCTGCCGTTTCGTCCAGACAGCTTGAGATCACCAGCATCGGTACACTGTCCGAATAGGCCTGCCCCATCGGCGTCATGATATTGCACAGGCCCGGCCCGGTGATCACATAGGCCACACCTGGCTTGCCGGAAGCGCGGGCATAGCCGTCGGCCATGAACCCCGCCCCCTGCTCGTGACGGGCCAGCACATGGGTGATCCCCGCCTCCTCGATCCCGCGGTACATCTCCTGATTATGCACACCCGGGATGCCGAAAATCACATCGACTCCGCGCGCTTTTAGCATGTGGGATATTTGCGCGCCCAGCGGACGGGTCAAAGGGTCAGACATTAGGCTCTCCAGAATTTCACAGTAAATATGACGTAGACTACCATCAGCTCCAGCCGTCCCAGCAACATCGCCAGCGTCAAAATCCACTTCGCAGTGTCGTTAAGGGATGAAAAGTTGCCCGCAGGACCGATGGTATCGCCCAATCCGGGACCAATATTGCCCAACGCGGCAGCGGCACCCGACACGGAGGTCACAAAATCCAATCCCGTCATGGAGAGCGCCACGGCGACCAATCCCAAGGTCACAATGAAGAACATGAAAAACGACATGACGGAGGCCAGCACTTCTTCGGTCACAAGCCGCCCGTCGTAGCGTGGAGTAAAGATACCATGCGGAGAGCGAATGCGTTGAAGTTGTGCACGGATGGATGCGAACAGGAGCTGGTAGCGGAATACTTTGATCGAGCACGCGGTTGAGCCCGCGCACCCCCCGATCAGCCCCATAAAGAAGAAGAGCGCCACCGCGAACCCGCCCCATTGCATGTAATCGACAGAGGCATAGCCGGTACCGGAAATGATGGACGTTACATTAAACAGCGTCTCGCGCACGGCCTGCTCGTTGCTCAGATGCACCCCGTTGTCCAACAGCAACACCAGCAAGATCACCAGCACCGCAATTGTCATTACAAAGCCACGCACTTGGGGGTCACGGTGCAGCGCCATCGGGTTGCCGTTGATCAACTGGACATACCGCACGAAAGGCAGCGCCGAGAGCAGCATGAAGAGTGCGGCCACATATTCAAGCGGCCCCTGAAACTCCCCGAAAGAGGCATCGTAATTCGAAAACCCGCCCGTCGAGATCGTGGTCATCGCATGAGCCGTTGCATCGAATACATCCATCCCAAGCGAGATATAAACAAGCGCACAGATCATCGTGAACGCTACGTAGAGCCCTGAAATCTGTGTCGCGATCTGTCCCGCCCGCGGTAAGATTTTGCCAAAAGTATCAAAACCTTCAGACTTAAAAATCTGCATCCCACCCACGCGCAGCTCTGGCAAAAAGACCATCGCGACGACAATGATACCAATCCCGCCGAGCCATTGCAGGATCGCACGCCAGATCAGCAAACCTTTGGGCATATCATCAAGCCCCGAAAAAACGGTGGCACCCGTGGTGGTAAGCCCTGACATGGCCTCGAAAACCGCATCCACTGTCCGCGAGTCCGTTTCACCCAGCACAAATGGGATCGCACCAAACAGCGGCAACGCCACCCAAACAGAAGATGTGAGCAAGAATGTTTGCTGGATCGTCAATCCCTCGCGCACACCACTGGCACAGGCCAGCGCGATGGCGATGCCACCCATCAGCGTAATAACTGCACTTTGCAAAAAGACGGGCCATTGACCCCGACCCTCGGCCAAATCAACAAGCAGCGGGATGAACATAGCCACCCCGAGCACGGCCACCAATAGGCCAATTACATATCCAACAGGGCGCAGATCCATCTGCGCAGATGGTTGGCGCGCATAACACCAAGTGTCAAGCAACAGCGCGCCCTAAGGGAGCCCCTTCGAAATGCAAAAAGCCCGTGTCAGGACCTGATACGGGCACTGAACACGGGCTTTCTCCTAACGCAGTAGATTAGGTGTAATAGAGGTCTCGGAACACATGATGGACGATATCGTCACGCTTGATGCCAATACTGGCCAATTCGGCATCGGATTTTGCCTGAAGCGCTTCGATACGGTGAAAGCGAGAGGACGCCTCGGTTGCGCGCATGATGCTCGCACCAATTGATCTGAAAATATCTGCCAACTGAGCAAGGCCTGTGCGGGCGCTCATGAAAGGTGCGGATGTGATGCTCATGCCACGGGCTGGGATTTGGGCGGCGAAATTCTCGGATGCGGTTTGATAGGTCATCGTATATGCCTTCGTTCTTTTCTGTATCAGCGCGGGATCATCCCCGTGCTGATGAAATAGGCACCGCTGCAGTGCAGCACCACCACCAAAACTGCATAGCCGTCCCGCGCTACACGCAATCAGCACATGCAGGATCCTGTTGTGAAAAATAAAAAGGCCACCCCGTCTGTCGGAATGGCCTTCATAGTTAGATATGGGATTTCGTGATTAGCCTACGTGGAACAATGTGTTGAACAACTTTGGATCAAAGCTTGATTGCGCAAAGGTTGGCCCTTCGGTTAGCACACTTACCGCGTCATGGCTGTGCAAGCTTTCCTGATGACTGGCGATCACGCGAAAATCAGCAATCCGCGCATCCGCCAACAGCTGCTCACAGAACAGGCGTGCTGCATCCTCTACAAATATCGGATTTGCGGCATTCAACTCGGCAAAGGCTTGCTCGTCCTCGCGCTTGACCATGACCTGCGTCTCGGTCGGCACGGCACGGCGACACGCCTCGATCAAGTCCTCGAACCAAAGACAGTTCGCACCTTCTTCCAGCAGCACAGACACCCGCGCAACAGAGCGCTGCGAATGGGGCGTGGCCAACTGGTTGCGGGTTGCGCGTGCGTGCTCGGACAACTCAAGCGAACAGGGGCATGTGCTAGAATAGACATAGTCGAGATGGATGATCTGCTGGCGTACTCCCGCCTGCTCAACCAACTCAAGCGCCACATCGTAATACTGATACCCCTCAAGGCCAGAGCGCAGGCTGCTGATCTTCATTGGAAAAGAAAATCGCATCTGGATACGCGCGTCAAAGCTCTCCAGATCGGAGATGTAGTCGTCCAGCGCTGCCTCGATCACCTTAAAGCTGAACGTGCTTTCCGCGTGCTTGTAAAAGCTGCGCATGATGCGCGACATGTTGATGCCCTTTTTGTCCGCGTCGAGGCTTACGGTGCCGGTCACGGAGGTCTCGAGCGTGAACGGACCGCTATCGCGCGTCTCGAACTGCACAGGCAGGCGGAAATTGGAAATCCCCACATGCTGAATTTGCTGCTTGGTCCCCCTGATCAGGCTGGATGGGCCATTTTGCAGGTCAGGCAGGCTTGCCTTATACTCAGGCTCGATCTCGAAATCGTCAGGATACGCACGCTCGAACAGGGGGTAGGCAGGCCCCCCCTGAAGCAACTGTGCCACCGCAGGATCAAGCGTGGCCAGCTCCGCTGCATCGGCGTTTGACGCCCACGCGCGCAATGTCTCAAGCGCTTCTTCCGCCGCGATACGGTCCGGAATTGCAGTGATTGGTGTTGCGATATTCATGGGTAGCCCCCTAAACGGTCAGGAACCATATGTAGGCTCCTAAATGCACATTGCCAAAGTTTTATCCGACTTAACGGGGAAATAGCGACGTCGCCCCCTTAATTTACGCCTCCAACGCCTGCAAAAAATCTGCAATCAGATCATCGGCATCTTCCAACCCGATGCTGATGCGCACCAGACCCGGCGTGATTCCAAGGCTGACTTTCTGATCTTCGGGCAACCGTTGGTGCGTGGTCGTGGCAGGATGCGTCATGATGGTTTTCGCATCACCAAGATTGTTAGAAATCAGCCCGATCTGCACAGCGTTGAGGAAGCGGAAAGCGCCCTCTTTGCCACCTGCAACATCGATAGCCAAAACGGTGCCGCCCGCACCCATTTGCGCTTGGGTCAGCGCGTGTTGCGCATGATCCTCAAGCCCTGGATAGATCACCGCATTGAGACCCGCATGCCCCTGCAGCGCCTGCGCCACCGCCAGTGCAGTAGCGGTTTGCGCCCGCACCCGCAGCCCCATGGTCTCCAGCCCTTTGAGCATCACCCACGCGGTAAACGGCGACATGGAACCGCCCGTATGCTTCATATAAGGCTCAACAGTGCCACGGATAAATTCGCGAGAGCCGAGGATCACACCCCCAAGGGTCCGGCCCTGCCCGTCAATATGCTTGGTGGCCGAATAAATAACCACATCAGCGCCCTGCTCAAAAGCGCGCGAATAGACTGGCGTGGCAAATACATTGTCAATCAGCACCAGCGCACCTTTTGCATGGGCGAGCGCACAAACAGATTCGATATCAATCACTTCCAGCGTGGGATTCGAGATCGATTCGAAAAACACTGCCTTGGTATCCTCACGGATCGCGGCCTCCCACTGCCCCAAATCAGTACCGTCGACAAAGGTCACCTCAACACCGAAGCGGATGAGGATATCTTCCAACACATAAAGGCATGATCCAAACAGCGCGCGGGCAGAGACCACGTGATCTCCCGCCTTGAGCATCGAGGTCAGCGCACCGGATACCGCTGCCATGCCGGAGGCTGTAGCAAAGGCATCTTCTGCCCCTTCCAACGCCGCAATCCGCTCCTCAAACATCTTGACCGTCGGGTTGCCGTAACGGGCATAGATGAACTCGTCATCCCCCGACTGAATGAACCGCTGCTCTGCATGCTCGGCGCTGTCATAGACAAAGCCCTGGGTCAGGAATATCGCCTCCGAGACCTCACCATACTGGCTGCGCCGTGTTCCTGCGTGGACCGCTGTTGTGGATGGTTTCCAGCTATTACTCATCGCTATTTTATCCTTTGCACACCTCTGGTGTGACTTCCTCTGTGCGCCCATCAAAGGGGTGGGCACAAAAAAACCCCAAACGCGGTCAAGCGAAAGGGGGCTTTCATCCTGACCTTTTAGCGGAATGTTTAACGTGGCCCGCAATCCGGTAACAAATCGCCACATGTTTGGATTAGGATATCTGCGCTGTGGGGTCAAGCATCCCGCGCCCTTGCCCCGCGTGGCAAAACACGCATCATGGCGCCTAAACCGCTTGAGAGGACCGCAGACATGCCCACCCCCATCGATCTTTACTATTGGCCCACGCCGAACGGCTGGAAAATATCCGTCTGCCTTGAGGAAATGGACCTACCGTTCACCACGCACCTGATCAACATCGGTAAAGGCGACCAGTTTGACCCCGATTTCCTGAAAATCGCCCCAAACAACCGTATGCCTGCCATCACTGATCCTGACGGGCCAGACGGCGCGCCAATATCTATCTTCGAGAGCGGCGCAATCTTGCAATACCTCGCCCGCAAGACAGGTCAGTTTTGCGGTAAAACTGAGCGGGACCGCATCGCCGTCGATCAATGGCTCATGTGGCAGATGGGGGGCCTTGGCCCCATGGCGGGACAAGCGCATCACTTTCTCAAATTCGCACCCAAAGCCGATCCGCCTCAAGATATCCCCTACGCCAAAGACCGCTACCGTTCCGAGACAACCCGCCTCTACGGCGTACTGGACCGGCAATTGGCAAAGAATGAATTCGTCGCAGGGGACTTCATCTCGATTGCGGACTTCTCGATCTGGGGGTGGGCGTCCTTGTGGGAAGGACAGCAACAAACGCTGGAAGACAAACCCCACATGGCCCGCTGGCTGGACGTAATGGGTGCACGCAAGGGGGTACAAGCAGGCCGCGCATTACACGCCGATCTGCGCAAGTAAGGCGAAATGCTCGCCAAGAATTAACTTCAGCCCGCGTCGTCACCCTCTTCGATGACATAGGGCTGGAGCTGTGCAAACTGCCAGAACAAGAAAACCATCAGAACCACCGGAAAAGCAAAAGTCTCGATTTTCACCCACGCATCGGTGGACATGGTCCGCCAGATCACCTCATTCGCAATCGCCAACACGCCAAATGCCATGGCCAGCCGCTTGGTCAGGATCATCCAGCCCGCGTGCTGCATCGGCATCATATCAGCCATCACATATTCCAACCAGGAGCGACCGCGCAGCAGCCCCACCGTCAGGATCAGCGCCAACAGGCCATAAACAATGGTGGTTTTCATTTTGAAAAATCGCTCGTCGTTGAACCAAGCTGTCAGCCCGCCAAAGAAGATCACCATAAACGCAGTGAACACCTGCATCCGGCTCAGCTTTCCGGTCAGCGCCCACAAAATCCCCATGGAGATCAACAAGATCGGCACAAAGACGACCGCAGCCACAATAAATCCGGTGTATTCCGTCCCGCCAAAGGTGAACACATCATCCTTGATCCGGATATAGAGCACAAAGAACGCAAGCGTCGGGCCAAGCTCGAGCACCTGTTTCAGGATTGGATTGATCTCACGCGCGTTTGCCATCACTAGCCTCCAAATTCCACGATCACGGCCCCGAGTGCGATCAGCGCCATAAGGGCGATGCGCCTCGGGCCGACAGTCTCTTTGAGCACCAACCACCCGATCAGGGCAGCAAACACCGTTGATGTTTCTCTCAATATTGCGGCTTCGCCCACGTTATCAAGGCGCGTTGCCATCATAATCGAACCAAAGCTCATGAAGGCGATCACGCCGCCGATCACACCGCGCTGCATCAGCGGCCCCACAGCAGGCGGACTGTCCATCGCATGCCAGCGCCGATAGGCAATGATCGGCATCAAAAAACCGTCAATCATGAAAAACCACGCCAGAAAGGTAAACGGATTGGCCGTCGCGCGAATGCCGTACGCATCAAACGTGGTGTAAAGTGCGACAAACAGGCCCGTCACAAATGCCAGTGCCAAGGCGATGTTTAGCGTCTCCCGCTCCGCCTGTAGATACAGCATGTTGTACGCGGCCAAGCCAAAGATACCCGCCATCAGAACAGCCACGCCCAACCATTGGGTACCGTTGAACACTTCTCCAAACAGCCAATAGGCCCCGATCACGGTAAAAAGCGGCCCCGTCCCGCGCACCACGGGATAGACAACTGTATATGCGCCCTTGGTGTAAGCAGCGGCCTGCAAGAATTTGTAAAGACAGTGGATTACCCAAGCGCCTGCAAAGATGGGCCACATATGCGGCTCGGGCCATGGCACAACAAACAATGCAAAGGGCGCGGCCATCAGACAATAAGATCCGTCAATCGCCCCGCGCGTCAGCCACGGGTCATGCCGCCCCTTTTGCAACGCGCCAAACACCGCATGCAAAAATGCCGCCGACAGCGCAAGCGCCAGCGCAAGGCGATGACCCGCCTCCGTCCCCTCAATCGAGATAAGCCAGTCTGTCACGCGATTAGCGGTCCAGTCCTGTCAACGCATCTGCAAATTCTTGCGGGTCAAACGCTTGGAGATCGTCGATTTGTTCGCCCACCCCAATCGCATGGATCGGCAGACCGAATTTATCCGCGAGGGCGACCAGCACACCGCCTTTGGCCGTCCCATCAAGCTTGGTCATGACAAGGCCCGACACATCGGAAATTTCCTGAAACACTTTCACTTGATTAATGGCATTTTGCCCCGTCGTGGCATCCAGCACCAGCAGCGTATTGTGTGGCGCGTCAGGGTCTTTCTTGCGGATCACCCGCACGATCTTGGCCAGTTCCTCCATCAGGTCGCCACGGTTCTGCAACCGCCCCGCCGTGTCGATCATCAGCAGGTCGGCACCATCAGCCTCGGCCTTCACCATCGCATCAAAGGCAAGGCTCGCCGGATCGGACCCCTGCGGCGCGGTGAGCACTGGCACGCCTGCCCGCTCCCCCCAGACCTGCAACTGCTCCACAGCGGCTGCGCGGAATGTATCCCCCGCCGCAATCACCACTTTCTTACCCGCAGCGCGAAACTGGCTGGCCAGCTTCCCAATCGTCGTCGTTTTGCCAGAGCCATTGACGCCGACCACCAACACGATCTGCGGTTTCTTTGTGTAGATCGGCAACGGCTTGGCTACAGGCTCCATAATCCGTGCAATTTCGTCGCTCATCAGGGTTTTGATCTCCTGAACCGACAGCTTCTTGCCCAAGCGTCCTTCGGCCATATTCGCCGTCACGCGCAGGGCCGTATCTACGCCCATATCCGCCGCAATCAGCAGCTCTTCAAGCTGCTCAAGCATCGCATCGTCCAACACACGGCGCACAACAGGCGCATCACTGCCTCGCCCCATCAAACGGCCCAGTAGCCCACGCTTGGGTACTGGCTCCACAGGCTCTGCATCCAACATCGGGGCCACAGGTGTCAGCGTTGTGCGCAAAGGCTCCACCGTCCGCGCCGCTGCCTCTGCCGCTTGCTCGGCTTGTTCCTGCGTCTCACGCGCGGCCTTCTCTGCTGCCTCGGCTTGCGCAACGCGGACCGCTTCGGCCGCTTCCTCAACTTGACGCTTTTGTGCCGCCTCGGCAGCCTGTGCGGCGGCTTCGGCTTCTTGTGCCACTTGCTCTGCTTGTCGTTGCTGGTCCGCTTGCGCCTCGGCTTCCGCTGCGCGTGCTGCGACCGCTTTTTCCCGCGCGTCAGATGCAGCACGTGCTGCCGCAGCGGCCTCTGCCTCCACCCGCGCTTGCTCTTGCGCGCGCGCCTCCTCTATCGCGCGGGCTTCTTCCGCAATCCGCTGCTCTTCGCGCCTGGCGGCCTCGGCTGCCGCCTCCGCCTCGCGACGCAGCGCCTCTTCATCGACCTGTGGCGCGACGGGTGCCTCTAGGAGCGCGTCCTCAGCCTGCCCCCCATCACTCACAATCGCCTCAAGCCCCTCATCAATCTTGGATGAAGATTTGAACAATTTGTCTTTGAGCTTTTTGAAAAATGCCACGCGTCTGGGTCTCCGGCTTATAGTGTTCCCCTGATCTACCCCCTTGGGCCATGGGATGGAAGGGTGCGCGATTGACAAGCCTGCACACTGACGCCACCAACATATCATGCGATATCTTATGATCATTCTGATGTTCCTAGGCGTTTTTGGCATTTCGACTTTGCCCGCCCATGCCGATCCGCGTGACGCAAAATGCAGCACCGGGAAATGGGGCCACGCACATTGCATCCGGCCAGAGCATTTTGTCTATGACACCTGCAATGCAATCGAGGTTTTCAGCACCCGCCACGGTCTCGACACCGGTTTTTTTGCCCGCCTGATCTGGCAGGAAAGCCGCTTTGATCCAAACGCGCTCAGCCATGCAAACGCACGCGGCATTGCACAGTTCATCCCCTCTACTGCCCACCAGCGGGGCCTCAAAGACCCCTATAACCCCGCTGATGCATTGGATCATTCCGCGCAATATCTGTCCGAAATGGTAAAGAAATACGGGAACGAGGGCATGGCCGCTATCGGATACAATGGTGGGGAGCGGCGCGCAGAAGGTTTCTTGGAAGGTAAAGGCCTTGCCTCCGAGACAATTAGTTACGTGCCCATTATTACCGGCCTCACGGCTGAGCAATGGCGCGATGCTCCACCCAAAGACCCTGATTTTAGTCTTGCTCGGGACATAGCTTTCAGAGCCGCCTGTACCGAGATGGCCCTTAACCGGCGCCTCACGCCAATCAAACGAGCAAAACCTTCCCCGCCTCCGATCAAGCCTTGGGGTGTGCAACTCGGCTTTGGCACGTCTAAGAATTCGGCCATGGCGAAGGTGAAAACCCAAACCCGCAGTTGCCGTGGTCAGGTCCAGCGCGAAAAGCTCGATTTGATCTACATGAAAAATAGGGTGGCGGGGAAGAAAGGCTATTTCTTCGCCCGCATCGGCCGCAACACACGCCAGAACGCAACCAAATTATGCGACAGCCTCAAACGTCAGGGCTGTGGCTGTCTGGTGAAGCAAAACAAATGACAGTTGCGACACGGTGCATCGCCCAGCGCCCCAAACAGGACGACTGGGCGATGGGCTTATATCTCGTCTGAGAAATGCTTCATTGTCATGCGGATCGGGTTAGGTGCGGCCTGACCCAAGCCGCAGATGGACGCATCCACCATGGCCGAGGACAGCTCTTCCAACAGCCCCTGATCCCAGCGGTCCGCCTGCATCAACTGTACCGCTTTGCCACAGCCGACACGGCAAGGCGTACACTGGCCACAGCTTTCGTCCTCAAAAAACCGCAGCATATTAAGTGCCGCATCGCGTGCGCGGTCCTTATCCGACAGGATCACCACAGCAGCAGAACCGATGAAGGAGCCGTGCGGTTGCAGCGTGTCAAAATCAAGCGGGATATCGTTCATGCTGGCTGGCAGCAGACCGGAAGAAGGCCCACCAGGCTGATACGCTTTGAACGTATGCCCATCGGCCATGCCCCCTGCCGCCTCAATCACATCCATCACGGTTGAGCCTGCGGGGAGCAAGTACACGCCCGCGTTCGCCACGCGGCCCGAGACTGAGTAACTGCGCAGGCCTTTGCGGCCATTCTTCTCGACGCTCGACAAAATCTCCGGCCCTTCACGGCAGATGCGCGCAACCCAATGCAATGTCTCGATGTTGTGCACCAGCGTCGGGCGGCCAAAAATACCCACCTGCGCCACGAAGGGCGGGCGGTGACGGGGCATGCCGCGCTTGCCCTCAATGCTTTCGATCATCGCGGATTCCTCGCCGCAGATGTAGGCCCCCGCCCCGCGCCGCAATTCGATATAACCCGCAGGAACAACGCCAGCGTCTTCCAATGCGGCAATCTCGACAGCCAGAATATGCAACACTGCAGGATATTCGTCGCGCATGTAGATATAGGCGCGCTCCGCTTCCACGGCCCATGCGGCGATTAGCATACCCTCAAGGAACAGATGCGGCACCCGCTCAAGATAGTACCGGTCTTTGAACGTCCCGGGCTCGCCTTCGTCGCCGTTTACAGCGAGATAGCGTACCCCTTCATTGGCGCGCACAAAGCCCCATTTTTTCCCCGACGGGAAACCCGCACCGCCCAGACCGCGCAGACCTGAAGCCAGCACCTTCTCCTGTACTGCCTTCCAATCGCCATTCTCACGCAGGTCGACCAACGTGGTGTAACCACCATTTGCCGCGTAGTCGGCATAGGTCTCATATTCGGGGATATGCGCGTGGGTATCGCCCGCCGCAATAGCAGCATGCACTTTTTCGGGTGTGGCATTGTCGATATGTGCATGACCCAGTTCCAGCACAGGGGCGGTATCACAACGGCCCATACAGGGCGCACGCAGCACGCGGACCTCGCTCGCGTCCAGACCGTCTTCTAAAGCAGCCTTCAACGCCTGCGCGCCCGCCAATTCACAGCTCAGCGAATCGCACACGCGGATGGTCAGCGCAGGTGGCGGGGTTTCGCCCTCTTTCACCACGTCAAAATGCGCATAGAAGGTCGCGACCTCGTATACTTCCGCCATGCTCATGCGCATTTCTTCGGCCAAGGCGCGAAGATGGGCGGCAGAAAGATGGCCAAACTTGTCTTGAATGAGGTGCAGATGCTCGATGAGCAGGTCACGTTCGCGCGGCTCTGCGCCCAGCAGATCACGCACCTCACCCCATGCTTTGTCTTCCAGCTGGCGGCCCTTGGTATGGCGGCGACCTTTGCCCTTGCCGGACTTCCAAACACCCTTGTCCGGAGTGTTCTTTCCCGAGCCGTTTTTATCCGTATCCAGCGCCATGACCATCGTCCCCTATTCTCTTTGGGCAACACTACCAAATCGCCCCCGCAAGGTTGAGGTGAAAAGCGACAATATGACGGTCCTTTGCGCGTTGCGCGGTCGCGTAATGATGCCCATCGGAAACCTCACGCACCTCTGGCGATGGCAGTCGACATCTGGCATGTTGCTCACATGAAAATCATGACCCTGATCCTTTGCGCGCTATGCGCGTTGCCTATCGTCGCCGCGGCGCAGATGAGCGCGGAAGAATTCGACGCCTACACGCGCGGTAAAACCCTCTATTACGGCAATGGTGCAGAGCCGTATGGTGCAGAGATATACCTGCCCAATCGCCGCGTGCGCTGGTCGTTTCTTGATGGTGAATGCAAGGATGGGCAATGGTATGAGGCGAACGGGATGATCTGCTTCACCTATGATGACAGGCCAGAGCCGCAGTGCTGGAGCTTCGAGCGAGGGACAAATGGCTTAATCGCCCGGTTCGAAAACAATCCGGCGATTACGCCGCTCTACGAGGCAACTGAGAGCACCGAAGAGTTACTTTGCTTGGGGCCTAAAATTGGTGTTTGAGCGGTTTTGGAAGTTCGGATTGTTGGACAAAAGAAATGGGGACTTGGTTTAGGGGGTTACGGTAACCTTTCCATCGGCAAACTGGATTTCCAGTGCCTTTTGCTGTGCCGCTTGCGTGCTGCTGGTAATCACGGCACCGCCACTGCGCACGACGGCAAAGCCCCGCTCCAATGTCGCCTCATAGCCAAGCGTCCGGCGCAAGCGCTCGGCGGCCGCGATCTGGCTTTGCCATGCATTTATCTGCCGGTTGCCAACATCCGAAAGCCCTTTCGTTGCGCGGGTGAGGCGTGCCGCTTGCAGCTTTCGCTCGCGCTCTAATGCCGGGGCCAACCGCTTGGAACGATCCTCCAGGCGCTGCCTATTTTGGGTAAGCTTATTGCGCAAGGTTTGCGGGCGCAGCGCGCCGCTCAGGTCAGACAGATGCATTTTCCGGCGCTGCACACCTGCCATTAATGCAGGGTCAAGCCGCGCCACTGCACGTTCCAGCCGCAGTTTTGGTGTATCAACCAATGTCGATGCGCGCGCCAACCTATCGCCTGCGCGGTCGAGGCGTTGGCGCGGGGTATCAAGCAGGCTGTCAGGGCGCGGCAGCGCGCGTGACATATCCCGAAGGCGCTGGCCGCGTTGGATCAACCCTTGGCTCAAGGCGCGGCTCATGCGGGCGTGCTGCTGATCAAGATAGGCCATCAGCTCGTGACGGACTGGAACGGCAAGTTCTGCCGCCGCCGTGGGTGTGGGTGCGCGCACGTCCGAGGCATAGTCGATCAGGGTTGTGTCCGTCTCGTGGCCCACCGCAGAGATCAGCGGGATGTCAGAGGCGGCAGCAGCGCGCACCACCGATTCTTCGTTAAATCCCCAAAGGTCCTCGACCGACCCGCCGCCCCGTGCGACGATGATCAGATCGGGACGTGGCAATGCACCACCGGGGGTTAGGCGGTTAAAGCCCTCTATGGCGCGGGTTACTTCGGGGGCGCATTTGTTCCCCTGCACAGCGACCGGCCAGATCAGCACCTTGCGCGGGAAACGGTCGCGCAAACGGTGCAGAATATCGCGGATGACCGCACCTGACGGGGATGTGACCACGCCGATGATTTCGGGCAGATAGGGTAGCGGGCGTTTGCGGGCCACATCAAACAGGCCTTCGGCGGCCAGCGCCGCTTTGCGCTTTTCCAGAATTGCCATGAGCGCGCCCATGCCTGCGGGCTGGATATCTTCAATGATAATCTGGTACTTAGATTGACCCGGAAAAGTGGTGATGCGGCCTGTCGCAATGACCTCCATCCCTTCCTCGGGCATGGTGATAAGTTTGGACGCCACCCCTTTCCAGATGATCCCTGCCATGACGGCTTTGTCATCCTTGAGATCGAGATAGACATGACCCGATCGCGGCAGACTCACGCGGCCTACTTCTGCGCGGACACGGACGTGGCCAAATTCGTTCTCGATCACGCGTTTGATCGCACCCGATAGTTCCCCAACCGTGTATTCAGGGCTGTTGCCCGCCGCCGGGGCGTCTTCGGGGCCATCATCAAACAGATCCATCGGTGCGTCCTTGTGCATGCCTCGCCCCCAGCATAAAACGCCGATCAACGAGTTCCAAGGGAGTGCGCGCCATGAATATTCTAATCCTCGGCAGCGGTGGTCGTGAACACAGCCTTGCGTGGGCAGTTTTGCAGAACCCCAAATGTGACAAACTCATCGTGGCGCCGGGCAATGCGGGCATTGCCCAGATCGCCGATTGCGCAACGATTGACATCAACGATGGCGGCACAGTGGTAGAGTTCGCTGCGCGCAATAACATTGATTTTGTGATCGTCGGACCAGAGGCACCGCTCGCGGCTGGCGTGGCGGACCGTTTGCGCGAGGCCGGTGTGCTGGTCTTCGGCCCGTCCAAAGCGGCCGCCGCCTTGGAAGCGTCAAAAGCGTTCACCAAAGAGATTTGCGATGCGTGTAACGCGCCCACCGCCGCCTACGGACACTTCACCGATGCAGCTGCCGCAAAAGCGTATGTCCAAGCCCAAGGCGCACCCATTGTGGTAAAGGCAGACGGGCTGGCCGCGGGGAAAGGCGTAATCATTGCCGAAACCGTGGCGCAGGCCGAGGCAGCGATTGACGATATGTTCGGCGGTGAATTTGGCGAGGCGGGGGCCGAAGTCGTGATCGAAGAGTTCATGGAGGGCGAAGAGGCCTCCTTCTTCATCCTGTGCGACGGCGAGAATATCCTGCCCATCGGCACAGCGCAGGATCACAAGCGCGTCGGCGATGGCGATACGGGGCCCAACACAGGCGGCATGGGCGCATACTCTCCCGCGCCAGTGTTGACCGACGAAATCGCCGAACGCGCCATGGCCGAAATTATCCGGCCCTGCATGGCGGAAATGGTGAAACGCGGGATTCCCTATCAGGGGGTGCTCTATGCAGGCCTGATGATCGAAAACGGCGCACCCCGTCTGATGGAATATAACGTCCGCTTTGGTGATCCCGAATGTCAGGTACTGATGATGCGGCTCGGCGCACAGGTCATGGATTTGTTGCATGCGGCGGCAGAGGGCCGGCTGGATGCCATGCGGGTGAATTGGGCGGACGACCATGCACTGACGGTTGTTCTGGCTGCCGCCGGTTATCCCGGCAGCTATGAGAAAGGCTCGGCCATTGGCGGGCTGGACGCGATGCCCGAGGACAGCAGCAATATGGTATTTCACGCAGGCACTGCGGAGCGGGACGGGCAGATCGTTGCCGTCGGCGGGCGCGTGCTAAATGTGACAGCCCGCGGCGACACCTTGGCGCAGGCTCAGGCGCGGGCTTACGCGATGGTAGATGCGGTTGATTGGCCCGAGGGTTTTTGCCGCCGTGATATCGGCTGGCGCGCACTTACCTGATCTACTTGCGCTTGGTGCCCCTGCGGGATTGAGCCCTTTGGCCAAACAAAGTCAGGAGGACGGCGCACCTTCGCAGGTGACAGGCGCGTCACTGATGTCACTTATGCGCTGCACCTCGCTGGTGCGTTGAGACATGACCAACAAAGTGCCGTCGTTGATGAATGGAATCCAGCAGTTGTTAGGGTCAGGCGCGTCCTCGTACAAAAAGCACAAGAGCGGGCCGCGCTGCTCTATCCGGCCGTAGGCACAGCGCCCCGTCTCGTCCGCCCAGACAGAGAGATCACGGCGCAAGAACTGCTCTACCCCCACCAGATTTCCTGTAAGTGTGCTGGAAAAGCTCAGCGTGCGGCCCTCAGCAAGATCAAGAAAGCCATCAGGCGTGAGTTGATCTTGGGCTGCTGCAGGGGCTGCGAGCACTGCAGCTATCGTAAGTGCAAGAGCCCTCATTCACAGGCCAGTGCTTTGGCAAAGCTGGCGCGGTTGTTGTGCGGTCCGATCTCGCGCGCCGAAAGCGATCTGCCATCAAATGTCACCGACATAAGATTCCGCCAATCCGAACTTGCTACAATCATCTCAAAGCCCGCACCACAATCGCGCAGGCCGCCTGCAATATCACGCTCCCCGATCCGGTGATTTGTAAGCCCCTTGAGGGATGCCACCTCGGTCAACGCACCGTCCTCAAAGCGCCAGACGCGCAACGTCTTTGCCAGATGCGGGCGGTCGATATAGGCCAGCTCGACTGCACCGTCATCGTCCATATCGGCGATAGCGACAGGTGCCAGCCAACGATTGCGCGTGCCGATATAGGGGGTCGCTGCCACCAGACCCGCAGCATTGTATATCGCCAGCCGCGCCCCTTGGTTTTGATGCGATTCCACCACAACCACCTCGGCGCGACCGTCACCATCAACATCCACGATACGCGGCACCGTATCCTCAAACACGCGCTCTTGCGGCAGACGGATGATGGTGCGCGCAGCAGTGCCTTCAAGCTTTAGCTCAAGCGCGCCGTGCTC
>CBDTVN010000051.1:0-19100 GCA_965364195.1 uncultured Sulfitobacter sp.
CCATGCGCCCCTTTGTTTGGCGCAGGCATCTGGATTTCGCGGCGATTCAAGACGCGCACGACATGCGTTTAGCCATCCGTGAGCATAAGGGGCTGGGTGGGGCCATTACGCTGCCCAATCACAACATGAAGCTGGGGCGCGGGGGCATCCGCGAGATCGAGTTTTTCACCCAAACGCGGCAGCTTATTGCGGGCGGGCGTGATCCTGACCTGCGCGTGCGCGGTACTAAAGAGGGACTGAGCATCCTCGCGCAGAAGGGATGGGTGCCGCCGGAAGCTGCTGAGGCGTTGGCCGAGCATTATACTTTTCACCGCACGGTAGAGCACCGCCTCCAGATGGTACGGGATGCGCAGACCCATACCCTGCCTAAGTCGCCCGAGGGGATGGCGCGGATTGCGGCGATGATGGATATGGACGTGGCCGATCTGGAAAGCACGCTGCATGAGCGGTTGGATGCGGTGCATGAAATCACTGAAGGGTTCTTTACGGAGGCGCGGGGCGAAGTGGTCCTGCCCGAGGCGACCCATACATTTGATCAGTCAGTGACCGAGAAATGGCCGAACTATCCTGCGCTGCGCTCTGATCGTGGGGCAGAGTTGTTCGAGCGGCTCAAGCCGGAACTGCTGGCGCGGCTGGCACAGGCGGACAAACCGGACGAGGCGCTGTTGGCCTTTGACGGGTTTTTGGCGGGCTTGCCTGCGGGGGTGCAGTTGTTCTCGCTTTTGAAGTCCAATCCCCACTTGGCGGACTTGCTGATCAATATCGTCTCAGTCTCACCGATGTTGGCGGAGCATTTGTCGCGCAACGCGGCGGTGTTGGATGCGGTCATTGGCGGTGATTTCTTTAGTGATTGGCCGGGGCAAGAGATGCTGTTCGAGGGGTTGTCTGCGCAGCTTGCCACTTTGGACGACTACGAGTTGCAGCTGGATGGCACACGGGCATGGGCGCGCGAATGGCATTTCCGGATTGGTGTGCATCATCTGCGCGGCCTGACGGGTGGGGCGCAAGCCGCAGAGCAATATAGCGATTTGGCCCGTGCGGTGCTGCGTGCGCTCTGGCCTGTGGTGATTGCAGAGTTTTCGCGCCGCCATGGCCCGCCACCGGGAACGGGTGCTGTGATCGTGGGGATGGGGTCCCTTGGCGCGGGTCGGCTTACGGCGCAATCTGATTTGGACCTGATCATGATCTATGACGCAGACGGGGTTGAAACCTCGGAGGGCAAGCGGCCACTTCCCGCGCGTCAATACTATGCCCGCCTGACTCAAACGATGATTACTGCGATGAGCGCCCCCATGGCGCAGGGGCGGCTCTATGAGTTGGACCTGCGGCTGCGTCCCTCAGGTAATAAAGGGCCAGTGGCAACATCTATCGACAGTTTCACTACCTACCAGCGCGAGGAGGCGTGGGTCTGGGAGCATCTGGCGTTGACCCGTGCGGAGGTGATCGCGGGCCCGGAGGCGTTGGCACAGGTTGTGGAAGCATTGCGCAAAGAAGTTGTCGGGAGCGTGCGTGATCTTGCCTACGTTTGTACTCAGACTGCCGAGATGCGCGCGCGCATTGCCTCAGCCAAATCTTCTGACGGTGTATTGGATGCCAAGATTGGCGCAGGGCGGCTTCAGGATATAGAGTTGTTTGCGCAGGCTGGTGCGCTGATGGGCGGGGCATTGGCCCGTGACATCCCCGCAGGGTTGGCAGCGGCGCAACAGGCCGGGTTGATTGATGCGGCGGGTGAGGCTGTGCTTATAACGGCCTATGAGCGGCTGTGGGCCTTGCAGTCGGCGACACGGCTGTTGTCTTCGCGCCCCCTGAGGCTTGAGGCGCTGCGCGAAGCCTCTCGGCAGTTCTTGATCCATGCGGTCTGCGCGGAGCCCGAAAACGACACGGCAGAGAAATTGGAGGCGCAACTGCTCCAGACCTACGCCGATGCAGATGCGATCATCACGGCAGCACTGGCCGCCCATGCCGAGGGAACACCATAATGGACAAAGCAACGCCTGATGATCCGAAAGGTCTGATCTTTGAGGCCTACCGGATCGAGGGGATAACCAAGTCGGAATGCCGCTCTATTTTTCTCGATTGGGCGCTGAGCCTTGGTGCGGAGCGAGAGACCCATACGGCCATGCGCAATTTGCTGGCGACCTATAGTACTGATCCTGACCATCCCATGTCCGAAGTCCTCTCCGAGGGGCTTCACACGATTGCAACGCCGCGCAGGCGCGGCGGTTGGCGCAGCAGAGTGCGGGACTAATCTCTGCGAAATGTCACGTTCTTTGTTCCCACGTGACGCCTAATGATGGGTAAATACCCTAAATTTGTGCCAGGTTTGGCGCGAATTTGTCTAAAACTTGCCTCAATCTCCCTCCAAACGTGTTGCTGTAACAAGTTTATGGCCCTTTCGGCCCGAGGAGTAATGAGATGAAGATGATCAAGCTGACATGCGCCCTGACCCTTGGTGCCGCATTGAGCGCATGTGGTTCAACAGACGTAGTGACCCGCGCCGCCCCGATTAGCGGCGCGACCACAACAGCCACCGTTGACTATAGCTCTAAGAGCTTCAGACCTACCCAGGAAAAACTCTCGGCTGAGGCCCTGCAAGCTGCGATTTTGCGTCAGATCAATGTGTCCCAGATCAACGTGACTGTGCCATATTCGCTAAAGGCATCCGAGAAGAACCGCTATTATCCCACGGGTGATATTGTCTGGCGTGACGATCCGATTGGTGACCGTCACGCACAGGTCGGCAAAATCGTCAAAGATGCGATGCTTACCGGTACTACCGGGTTTCAGGGGCCGGTGCCGGTCATCCTCGACATTCAGCTGGTGCGGTTTCATTCTCTGAGTGAAAAGGCGCGTTATACTGTCGGGGGCGTGCATAACATAGTCTTTGATATGATGCTGCGAGACGCTAAAACCGGCGAGCCATTGTCCAAACCGCGTCGCATCGAGACTAATCTTGATGCCTTTGGGGGCCAGCAAGCGAAAACCGCAGAGGCCCGCGGCCTGACCCAAAAGGTCCGTGTGACCAACCATCTGGCCGAAGTCATCCGCCAGCAAATGGTTAAACCGGCAGGGTACAAGAACGCCGGTTATGGCTTCTTACAGCAGGTCAACAGAATCTAGGCTTTCCCTTCTGATGGGAACCCACTAGGGAAGGCGCTATGACAATAGCGCCTTTTCCCGTATCCGCCCCACTTCCCGTTGTTCGCCTTATGCCAAAGGCCAATGCGCGTGCCATCCGGCATGGCGCACCTTGGGTTTATGCAAACGAGCTGGTCACCGACCGCCGCACCAAGGGCCTCGTGGCTGGTGCCATGGCGGTGCTGGAGGACAGCCTGCGCCAGCCTTTGGGCGTGGTGACGGTCAATAACAATTCCAAGATTATCGGGCGGATGATGGATTCTGATCCCGAAGCGTCAATCGATCAGGACTGGATGGCGGGGCACTTGCGCCGTGCATTGGCCTTGCGCGAGCGGATGTATGATGCCCCGTTCTACCGCCTCGTCCATGCAGAGGCTGATGGCCTCCCGGGTGTGATTATCGACCGCTTTGGCGACACATGCGTGATCCAGCCGAATGCTGCGTGGTCTGACGCATTGATTGAGCCGCTGACGGCGGCGCTGATGGACGTAACGGGCGTTAAGAATGTTCTGAAGAATGCATCTGGGCGCACACGCAGCCTTGAGGGGCTGGACGATGTCAGCGGTGTTCTTGCGGGAAATGCCCCTGAGGGTGCCGTGCCTGTGCAAATGAACGGTGCCACCTACATGGCGGACCTCACCGGCGGTCAAAAGACCGGTATTTTCTATGATCAGCGTCCGAACCATGCCTTTGCTGCATCGCTGTCACGCGGGGCGCGGGTGCTGGATGTGTTCGCCCATGTGGGCGGTTTCGGTTTGGCCGCTGTTGCTGCTGGTGCGCAATCTGCTCTGTGTATTGACGGCTCCGCACCTGCTTTGGCTTTGGCCGAGCAAGGGGCGGCGGCGATGGGTGTGTCGGACAAAGTGAGTGTGCGTCAGGGCGATGCGTTTGACGTGCTGACCGCTTTACGTGCCGAGGGCGCGGAATTTGACGTGATTATTTGTGATCCACCTGCTTTTGCGCCTGCGAAACCTGCGCTTGAAGCGGGATTGCGCGCCTATGAGCGGATTGCACGTCTTGCGGCACCTCTGGTTTCGGAGGGTGGTATCTTGGGGCTGTGTTCGTGTTCTCACGCGGCCGACCTTGCTGCGTTCCGCTCCGCTTCCGTGCGCGGAATTGGCCGTGCGGGGCGGCGCCCGTCGCTGATCCGCACAGGGTTTGCGGGCGCGGACCATCCGCAGCTTCCGCAATTGGCCGAGACAGGCTACCTCAAATCGCTTTTCTTCCACCTGTAAGTCCATGAAAATGCTTCTGGATGCCTGTGTGATCTATCCCACTGTGATGCGGGAGATGTTGCTGGGTGCTGCGCGCACGGGAGCTTACACGCCACTGTGGTCGGCGCGCATCCTTGAAGAATGGGCGCTGGCGGCACGCAAGCTTGGCCCGCAGGGCGAGGCGGTGGCACGGGGCGAAGTGGCGATGGTTCAGGCTGCATTTCCCAAGGCGAGCGTGCCTGCTCATCTGGGGCTGGAGGCACGGCTGTGGCTGCCCGACGCAAATGACATTCACGTTCTGGCGGCTGCTGTGCATGGCAATGCGGATGGCATTATCACCATGAACGCAAAGGATTTTCCGCGCGGTATATTGGCCGAAGAAGGGCTGAGCCGGAATGATCCCGATGCGTTCTTGCTTGGCCTTTTCCACGGTGATTCGGATGGCATCACGGCGGTTGCACAAGCAGTTGTTCAGGAGGCGCGGCGCTTGTCTGGTGAGGATTGGAACATGCGATCCCTGATGAAAAAGGCGCGGCTGCCACGGCTGGGAAAAGCACTTACGTCTTAAAGCCCTAGGTTAGAAATCCGTCACAAGGCTTTGAATTATTTATCCCATTTAACCTGCATCTGGGTGAGTGCTGCAATGCGCTCTTCCGTTTTTGGGTGGGTCATTAGCCATGCAGGTGCTGCACCACCTCTCGATTTCGTCAGCGCGTCCAGTTTATGAAACAGCGAGATCTGAGGTTCGATGCCAATGCCCGCTTTTGTGAGCAAGGCGGCGGCATAGGCGTCCGCCTCGAACTCGTCACTGCGCGACAGTTTCGCGGCAAGCAGGGACGTAAGCGAATTGGCGATCCACATACCAATGCCGGGAATGATCCGGCTTAGCACCATACCAAGGGCCATGCGCATAGCGTTTTGGCCGGAGAAATCGATCATACGGCGGCGCGAATGGCCTAAGGCCACATGGCCCAACTCATGGGCGATCACGCTCGCCAGTTCCTCGGCCGTGACCTCACCTGTGCGAAATTTGTTATAAAATCCACGGGTGATGAAGATGCGCCCGTCGGGCGCAGCAAGACCATTAACGGGCTCAATCTCGTAGATGTGGACATTAATACGCGGAATCTCCAGCGCCTTTGCCATCTGTTTGCTCATCGCGACCAATTTAGGGTCGGCCAAAACGGTTGATTTCTCGTCCAACTCACGCCCAGTGCGCCACACGGAAAAGCGGTACATGGCAAGTCCGTAGAGCACGGCAAGCAGTATGGGGATGACTTTTATCATATACTTAATATGGGGGTGTTAATGCGCACGGCAAGGGGTCGATTATCCCCATGCGACAGGGACGCGCAAGGGGCCGCGAAAGGCCCAGCCATGGGCTGTCACAGGGCCGTTCAGGCGCAGGCCTTTGAGGCGCTCGAACACCGCGGGGGCGGCAACTTCGGCCACCAGCGCACGTGAGGCGGCGGCACCAGCGCAAAAATGCGGACCGGCGCCGAAGGGAATTGCTTGGGATGTGTCGCGGGTGATGTCGAACTGGTCTGCGTTATCAAACACATCTTCGTCACGGCACGCGGAACTGTACATCAGGAACACGCGGTCGCCCGTCTCAAATTTAATGCCATCCACGGTGTCCGGACGGGCGATCATTCGCGGCGTCATCTGGATCGGCGCCTCCAGCCTTGTGTATTCGCGAAACGCGTCCGTGTAGCTGCGCGCACCCGACTGGATCAGGGCGTGTTGGTCGGGATTGGCCAGCAGGGCGGCAACCATGCCCGCAAGCGCATCGCGCGGCTCATTCTGGCCACCACCAATGATGACTTTTACATTTGCACCGATGGAGGGGCGCGCCATGCCAGCGCGGGATAGGACAGAGAGGATCGAGGGGTCAGGCGCATTACGCAGCGCGGCGAGATGAGCGTCAATGAACCCGTCCACCTCTGTGCTGCGCGCAAAGCCCAACGCGTCGATCTGCGGATCAGCGATATAGTTGGCGACGGCGTCCAGCATCTGCTGGCTGGCGCGATCCATCTGCTGCGGTGTCATGTTTGTGAGGCCCGTCATCGCGCAAAGGGCCGCACCGCAGACAGGCATGGCGAAATCAGTCACCAGATCACACTCACCAAGTGCGGCAATGGCGTCCAGCCGCTCTTCAACGATCTGTTCGAATATGGGGGTCCAATGCGCGACCACCGTACGCGGACTGAGCGCGGGAAACAGCATCTTGCGCTCTTCCATATGCGGTGCCCCGTCTTTGCGCATCATGTTGAGCCCCATGATCTTTTCCATCAGTCCGCCCGGCTGTACGGAGGAAAATGTCGCGATGCGTTTTTCCTCGCGATGGATCTGCTCGCGCTTGGTCAATAGGGTCGCATTCAGCTCTGGCACATAGGCAATCGGAGCCTCAAGGCGCATGTGTGCCAGCACGGGGTAGGGGTCGGCCGCAAAGGCGGCAGGATCGATTGAGATATGGGGCGCACTTGACATAATCTGAGCCTAGGGCGCGATATAGAGCCTGTCTAGCGGGTGAGTGTTTTCATCCCACGGCTTAAGCCTTCAAGGGTCATGGGGACCATGGCGTCTTGGCCGAAAATCTCTTGGATCATCGTGATCGACTGGGTGTAGGACCAGTATTTCTCGGGGATGGGATTGATCCAGAGGTTCGATTTCCATTGCTCGCGTGCACGGTTCAGCCAGACAGAACCGGCTTCTGGGTTCCAATGCTCGTTCGCACCGCCGGGGTAGGCGATCTCGTAGGGGGACATGCTCCCGTCGCCCACAAAGATACAGCGGTAGTCTGGGCCGTAGGTGCGTAGGATTTCGTGAGTAGGGGTTTGGGCATTCCAGCGGCGGCGGTTATCGCGCCAAACGCCCTCGTAGAGGCAGTTATGGAAGTAAAAGGATTCCATGTGCTTGAATTCGGATCGGGCGGCGGAGAACAGCTCCTCCACCACTTTGATATGCGGGTCCATGGAGCCGCCTACGTCGAGAAACAGCAGCACTTTGACCGCATTGCGGCGCTCGGGACGGGTTTTGACGTCGAGATAGCCCTGTTCAGCGGTCGAACGGATGGTGCCGTTGAGGTCCAGCTCCTCGTGCGCACCATCGCGCGCCCAGCGGCGCAGGCGTTTCAGCGCCACCTTGATGTTGCGCGTGCCCAGCTCGACGCTGTCGTCAAGATTGCGGAATTCGCGTTTGTCCCAGACTTTAACCGCCTTACCGTGGCGGCCTTCTTTCTGGCCGATGCGCACCCCTTCGGGGTTATAGCCATAGGCGCCAAAAGGCGAAGTGCCGCCTGTGCCGACCCATTTACTGCCGCCCTCATGGCGCTTTTCTTGCTCCTTGAGCCGCTCTTTGAGCGTTTCCATCAACTTGTCGAAACCACCCATCGCCTCGATCTCGGCTTTTTCTTCCTCTGAAAGATGCTTTTCAGACATCTTGCGCAGCCATTCTTCAGGGATGTCCACAGCTTCCAACACCTGCTCGACAGTGATGTCCTCCAAACCGGAGAAAGCGGCGGCGAAGGCTTGATCGAATTTGTCGATGTTACGCTCGTCCTTCACCATGCTCACGCGGGCGAGGTAATAGAACGCCTCAACGTCATAGGTCGCGAGGCCTGCGGACATGCAATCCAGAAACGCTAAGAACTCTCGCATGGAAACGGGAACTTTATGGGCGCGCAAATGCTCGAAAAAGGGCAGAAACATCAGCTTGTCAGCCGGTCGATGATGACCGTGAGGAACATCCCAACGATCAGGAAGGCGAAGCCGTAGCCGACTGCATATTGCGCGATGTCCTTGCGGTTGCCGCGGCGCTTCTTGGCGGTCATTCCGCCGATAATAATGCCGAGTAACGCCAACCCAATAACAATCATTCTCTAAACCCTTGTGTTTGCGGGCTATCCTTTGAGCGGGTTCAGCGAGGAAATTTCACGCAGCTTGGCCCGCACAGCCCAATCAGAGCCAAATCCGTATCGCGCCCAACCTAGACTGTCCAGACGTACAGCCTGTGCTTCGGAGGGGCGGTTCTCAAGATCCAGCGCCTCGGCACGTAACAGCAGCAGGGTGGAAAGCAATGCGGCGTTTTCGCTGCGGCGTGCGGTCTCTACGTGGGGGCGGACCAGTTCAAGCGCTTCGGAGCCTCTGCCCTGGCTGACGGCATAGGCGGCCAGCTGTGTTGCGACATAGGCCTGATGCAGATCTGTGCCCGGTGTGGCGTTGTAGAAGGCTTTTGCTTGAGCATAGTGCGCCTGTGCGGCCTCTGGTTCGCTGCGTTGCAGGACACGGCCCATGGCATAATGTGAAAAGGCACGGCGCTGGTCCTGCCAGCCCATTGCTTTTGCGATGCGCAGAGATTCGGCAGCGCCGTTGCGGCGCTCTGCGCCAGATGCGGAAGGGCCAAGGGCGGTTTCAATCGCGCGCTTCCACTGGATCGGCGTGCGGGTCGAAAATTTTGCGGCGGCAAATTCTCCGCGCGGGTTAATCTCGCGCAAGATGTCGGGCAGGGTAGCGGCAACCTGACCACGTGTCATGCCATTGTGCAATTTCGGCGAATAATAGGCCCGCAGCATCAGGGTATCAAAGCCTGTGAGAACCGTGTGCACGTTATCGTCGTTAAACACGGAATCGGGCAGGCGGTAGAGATCGTTGAGCGGCCCCAGAGCCTGCGCCAACTCTTCGTGCAGGCAATCGCGCACTTCTTGCGGGCTCACGTCATTGGGCAAAAAGATCGCGAGCTTTTCGCGGCTGCGCAGCTGGGACCAGTTTGTTTTGCGTGATTTTCGTGCCTTGCGGTATTCGGCCATGGTGCTGACGTTTGGTGCGACAAAGCAGGCGGCTTGCGGTAGCACGCTGCGGATTGCTTTGCGCGGGACGGCGTTGATGGTGATGTTTGCAGGGCCTTGGCTGATTTGCGAAATGTTGATTCGGGATTCGCTGCGCAACCGGCTGATCAGACGGGTGAGATCATGCTGAAGCGAAGCAGGCTGATCGCCGATAACCTTTACGCTGATCGGTCCCTCAAAACGGGTGAAGACGGGAAGCTCGCGGCCACTCTCCAACTTGAACGACAGCTCGATGAAATCGAGCGCGAGATCGTTGTTAGACCGCACAGGGCCTGCATGCTGACCCGTGGCAAAGACTTTTACCGGAGGCAGGGAGCTGTCTGAAATTGTCATCAGGCGCGATACATCGCCGCCGGTGGTGGGAGTACACGCGTTTAGTGCCATCGCGAGAGCCAAGGCAATTCGTGACTTCATAGTGCAATGCCTGAAGTGAGGAACGCTGCGTAACGTGTTGAAAAGCGCGTAACTTGCACGCGCACCGATGGTGCGTTCTGGATACTCATAACTCTGACTGCCTGCCCTTTTGAGCTTCAATTGGAGATCTTTTCGTCTCTCAACCCGTCACGGGTATGGAGCAATTAAGGCAAAATCAGGGCAAATTTTACACAATAAGGCATACCTATGGTTGTGGCGCGAAAAAGCCACAGTTCGAAGGAGATACGGGGAGGCTGCTAGTGAATGCGCAGGATCAACGCATGTGAGGCGATCAGGGCAATGGCTCCTAGTGCTAGCGCCTCTATCGGTGTTGCAATGCCGACAAGCACTGCCACAATCGACAGCGCAAGGGCCACAAGGCCGCTGAGCAATGCCAGTACTCTCGCAAAGACGATTCTATCGCGGGGGAATTGGATCCCCATGGCGCGCTGGAACGCAGGCACAGCCCACCAAACTCCGAGCGCATAAAGCGGGCATATGAGCAGCAGTTGAAGGGCAATGTCTGGGGGCAAAAGCAACATGGCCGGATAGGCGGCCATGATGGATAGCACGTGGTGCAGCGGCGCAATGAGGATCAGGTAGATCGCCTTGCGCCGCCACGACATGGTTAACGCCCGCCGCGTGCCATAAAGGCAAGGCGTTCAAATAGATGCACATCTTGCTCGTTTTTCAAAAGCGCGCCGTGCAGCTTGGGCAGCGCAGAGGCACCATCGGCTCTGAGGTCCTTTGCTTCCAAATCCTCGGCGAGCAGTAGTTTGAGCCAGTCGATGACTTCAGAAGTAGAAGGCTTCTTCTTGATGCCCTGCTGGTCGCGAATCTCGTAGAATTGGGTGAGGGCGGTGGTCAGCAGCTCCGGCTTGATGCCCGCATGGTGGACTTCGACGATTTTCTTGAGCGTCTCCATGTCGGGGAACTGGATATAGTGGAAGAAGCAGCGCCGCAGAAAGGCGTCGGGCAACTCTTTTTCATTGTTGGAAGTGATAATGACGATGGGGCGTACCTTGGCTTTGATCGTCTCGCCTGTCTCGTAGACAAAGAATTCCATCTTATCAAGCTCTTGCAGCAGGTCATTGGGAAATTCGATATCGGCCTTGTCGATCTCGTCAATAAGCAAGACGACCTTTTCACCCGCCTCGAAAGCATCCCAAAGCTTGCCCTTGCGGATATAGTTGGAGACATCGTGGACTTTTTCCTCGCCCAACTGGCTGTCACGCAAGCGGCTCACGGCGTCATATTCATACAATCCCTGCTGGGCGCGGGTGGTGGATTTGATGTTCCACTCTATCATACGCAGGCCCAATGCGGCTGACACCTGACGCGCCAATTCGGTCTTGCCGGTACCAGGTTCCCCTTTAACGAGAAGGGGACGCTCAAGTTGCACCGCTGCGTTGACCGCAATTTTCAGATCATCTGTTGCAACATAGTCTGCGGTACCTTGAAATTTCATAACTGGATCAACCTTCTGGAACTGAATTTGAATGTGTTTCGATGTTTATCATAGCGTATCATTGAGTAGTGACAATCAATGATCCATCCGGTAGAGACCGCGCAAATGGGAAATGTCGTGAGGGGGTTGCCACGTGACAATGACGAAACCAGTAGAGAGTACCGGAAACGCTATTTCCGGTAAGATTAAGAAAAAAAATTCACTACCTGAGGGATATGTGCCGTCTGATGACGAGCCGTTTATGAACCCTCAGCAAGTTGAATACTTCCGTGCCAAACTGCATGTTTGGAAAGGGGAGCTGCTTGAGGGCAGCCGCGAGATGATCGAGACGTTGCAGGACGGGACGCGCAACATTCCTGATGTGAATGACCGCGCGTCTGAGGAAACGGACCGCGCGCTGGAATTGCGCACCCGCGACCGTGCCCGCAAGCTGGTCAATAAGATTGAGGCAGCACTTCGCCGCATCGATGAGGGTGAGTTTGGCTATTGCTCGGTCACCGGCGATCCGATCTCGCTCAAGCGGCTTGAGGCGCGTCCTATCGCGACCATGAGCCTTGAGGCGCAAGAAAAGCACGAGCGCCGCGAGAAGGTGCACCGCGACGATTGAGCGGTGTGATACGCCATCCGGAGGCTTCGCCCTTTGGTCACAGTAAGAATAGGGGCGCCACAGTGAAAGCTGCGGCGCCTTTTGCATAAAGGGATGCGGTTATGGCCAAGGTGAGCAATGCAATCGTGATCGGTGCGGGCATCGGTGGCTTGGCCGCTGCTACGGCCCTTGCGCGGCGCGGTGTGGCTGTGACGGTGATTGAGCAGGCGGTTGAGATCCGCGAGGTTGGAGCGGGGTTGCAGGTCAGCCCCAACGGATTGGCCGTCCTGCGCGCGCTTGGGCTGGAAAAACGTCTGGTGGGGCGTGGTGCAGTGCGTGGGCAGGCCGTCGTGATGCAGGCCTATGACCGCGCGGGCGATGTCGCGCGGCTTGACCTGACGCGGTTACCGGCCGAGCAGACCTACTATTTTATGCATCGCGCGGATTTGATCGAGGTGCTTCGGCAAGCGGCGCTTGAGCATAATGTAAGCTTCGAGATGGGCTACACCGTTCAAAGCGTCACGCCGGGCGAGACGCCACACCTGACCCTGACGGATGGCACCACGCGGCGTGCAGAGCTGATCGTGGGGGCGGACGGGATACATTCGAACGCGCGCACGGCCTTGAACGGGACGGACGCGCCGTTTTTCACAGGGCAGGTGGCGTGGCGTGCGACGGTGCCGAATACGATGGGCCATAATGATGTGGCGATGGTGACCATGGGGCCGGGGCGGCATTTGGTCAGCTATCCTTTGCGGGGTGGCGATATGGTGAACCTCGTCGCAGTGGAAGAGCGCGCAGAATGGGCTGAAGAAGGCTGGAACCATGCGGATGATCCGGCGCACCTGCGCGCGGCCTTTGACGGGTTTAGCGGTATGGCGGGAGAAATGATTGCCGCTGTGAAGGCGCCGACATTGTGGGGCTTGCACCGTCATCCGGTAGCTGATGTCTGGCAGAAGGGCGGTGTCGCTCTGCTGGGCGATGCGGCGCACCCGACGCTGCCGTTTCTCGCGCAGGGTGCGAATATGGCGCTGGAGGATGCTTGGGTGCTGGCCGATCATGTGGTGCGCGGCGGTGTGGAGGCGTTGCCAGACTATCAGGCCGTGCGCGCGCCACGGGTCCGCCGCGTGATCAAGGCCGCAGAGGGCAACGCGTGGCGCTACCATCTGCACGCGGGTCCTGTGCGCTTTGCCGCGCATAATCTATTGCGGCTGGGCAGTCGGTTCGCGCCCATGCGGATGCTGGGCGCGTTTGACTGGCTCTACGGTGTGGATGTCACGGCCCGCCCGAAGCGCTGATTACTTGGCGCGGGCGACCATCCCGAATAGATCGCGCGGATCGTCAGGATCGGCGAGCATGTCGAGCGGGGTGAAGAAATCCGTACCCCTAATTGCATCGCGCACATAGCAGAGCGCCGAGAAATCCTCGATTGCAAAGCCTACACTGTCAAAGAGGGTGATTTTTTTTGCGTCCGTACGCCCCTTAGCCGTGCCTGTGAGGACTTCCCAGAATTCGGTGACGGGATGATCCGCGTCGAGCTGCTGGATTTCGCCCTCGATGCGTGTTTGCTCAGGGTATTCCACAAATATATCAGCGCGGTGCAGGATCGCGGGGGCCAGCTCCGTCTTGCCCGGACAATCGCCACCGATGGCGTTGAGGTGCACGCCGGCACCCACCATATTGTCGGTGAGAATCGTAGCATATTGTTTGTCCGCCGTGCAGGTGGTGATGATCTGCGCGCCGAGGATTGCTTCTTCGGCAGTGGTGCAGCTGACAACCTTGAGGCCTGATGACGCCAGATTGCGCGCAGCTTTCTCGGTGGCGGCGGGATCGATGTCATAAAGGCGCACCTCGGTGATGCCGACGATGGCATGCATGGCGAGACTTTGAAACTCCGACTGTGCGCCGTTGCCGATCATCGCCATGACGGTGGCGCCTTTTGGCGCCAACACGCGCGCGGCGAGTGCGGAAGTGGCAGCGGTGCGCAGGGCCGTGAGGATTGTCATCTCGGAAAACAGCACGGGATAGCCGTTTGCCACGTCCGATAGCAGGCCAAATGCCGTGACCGTTTGTAGCCCGTCCTTGGTATTGGCGGGATGGCCGTTCACGTATTTGAACCCGTAGACGTCTCCGTCCGAGGTCGGCATCAACTCGATCACCCCCACATCGGAGTGCGACGCCACGCGGGGTGTCTTGTCAAACAGGGGCCAGCGGCGAAAGTCGGATTCGATCCGGTCGCAGATACCTTGCAGCATGGGAGCGAGGCCCACATGGTGGATCAGTTGCATCATGTGATCGACGCTAACGAAGGGCACGAATGCTTTTGCGGAGGGTTGGTTCATGGGTATAGTCCTAACTCAGAATGCACGGTTGGGGCGGTCAAACACATTGCGGCCCAATGCGGAGGCGGCGAGATCGACCATGAGCTGAGCGGTGCGGCCCCGCTCGTCCAGAAACGGGTTCAGCTCGACCAGATCAAGGGAGGTCAGCAGTCCGCTGTCGTTGATCATCTCCATGACCAGATGGCCTTCGCGCACTGTCGCACCGCCAGGAACAGTGGTGCCCACGGCAGGGGCTGCGGCGGGGTCGAGGAAGTCGACATCGAGCGAGACATGCAGCATGCCGCCTGCCGCCTCCACACGCGCAAGAAACGCGCCGAGGGGGGTTGCGATGCCAGTCTCGTCAATTTGGCGCATGTCGACGCGGGTGATGGCAGTGTCTTGCAGGGCCGCACGCTCTTCCGGATCAACGGAGCGCAGGCCGATCATGGCGATGTTCTCGTAAGGAAGCGGTGCCGGCAGGGTGGGCCAGTCCGGAAATTCGGAGCGCCCGGTGACATAGCCCATGGGCGTGCCGTGCAGATTGCCGCTGTCGGTGCTTTCCAACGTATGAAAATCGCTGTGTGCATCCAGCCAGAGGACAAAGAGCGGACGGTTTTGCGCAGCAGCAAAGCGCATTGCGCCAAGGACTGTGCCAGCTGCCAGCGCGTGATCGCCACCCATGGTGATGGGCATGCCGCGCGCAAATGATGCCTCGGTCGTGTCAGCAAGGGCGTGGGTCCACGCAATCGTCTCCGAGAGGCGGTGCAGTTTGGGATGGGGTGTATCGGTGTAAGGCGCAGGGGACACATTGCCGATGTCGGTGACAGTGTGGCCAAGGCTTTGCAGTGCTTGGCCCAAACCGGCAGTGCGGTAGGCATCGGGTCCCATGATACAGCCGCGGCGGTGTTTGCCACAATCAAGCGGTGCGCCTTGAAGAATACAGTGCTGGGGTTTCATGGCAGAGATTCCTTTGTTTGTTTGATCCGAGATATATCTGGTGCATATGGTAGGTGAATAGCGGCTAAATTGGCCGATATGGAGCAATACTGCTCAAAACGGAGGAAGATATGGACGAAATGGATGATGCGCTGGTGGCGGCACTGCGCCATGACGCGCGGGCTTCGCTGTCTAATCTGGCGGTAACACTCGGCGTGTCACGCACCACGGTGCGGGCGCGGTTGGAACGGCTCAAGACGCGGGGCGAGATTGTCGGCTTTTCGGTAATCACGCGGGCGGATGTGGCGCGTGATCCTGTGCGCGGCCTGATGATGATCGGGATTGAGGGGCGTGGAGCGGAGCGGATCAAACGGCAACTGGCCGCCATGTCAGAGCTGCGCGCGGTCCATTCCACCAACGGACGCTGGGATCTGATTGTTGAGATCGGGACGGCGACGTTGGGCCAGTTCGATCTGGTGCTGGACCGGATACGCCGTTTGGACGGGGTGATCTCGTCCGAGACAAGCTTGCTGCTCAGCACGCAAAAGGCGGTTTAGGCGCGGCGCATCGCTTGTACCCAGAGCGCTGCGAGGCCGAGCGAGATGATCGCGTTCCAGCCCGCCATGCTAACTCCCGCCAACTGCCACGCAATATCGTCACAACGGATGAGGGGGGCTGCGAGGATTTGGTTCAACAGCTCTTCCGCGCTCAGGTTTTCAATGGCGTTCGATGTGCAAGAGGTCGGGCCCTCCCACCAGCCTTGCTCAACCCCAACATGGTAGAACCCGATGGCGGAGGTGGTGAGGGCGGCAAGCGCGCCCATCCATGCCATGCGGCCCTCTCCGGTGAACAGGATGATGAGGCCGATGGCAGTGGCGGTGCCGTGCGGCCAACGCTGCCAGATACACAATTTGCAGGGTGCCATGCCGCCAAAATGCTGGAACGCATATGCGCCCAGCAGCATTGCAGCAGAGCCAAGCGTCGCGAGTAAAACATACCGCATCACAGCACTTTCAGCACAAGAAATCCGCCGATCACCAAAGCAACGGCGAGGGTGAACATCAACGGCAAACGCTTTTCAATAAAGTCGCGCACCGGCGCGCCAAATTTCCACAGCAGCAGCGCCACAAGGAAAAAGCGCAGGCCGCGTGCGAGGATCGAGGTGGCAATGAAAGTGCCAAGAGGCATGGCCGTAACGCCGGACATGATTGTGATGACCTTGTAGGGGAAGGGGGTGACCCCTGCGATTAGTACGGCCCAGAAGCCCACATCGTTGAAGCGGTCGGAGAATTCACCCATGGCATCGGCTTTGCCAAGGGCATTCAGGATCGGCTCCCCCAGTGCGTCAAAGGCAAGTGCGCCGATTGCATAGCCAAGCATACCACCCAGCACGGAGGCCACCAGCGCCACACCGGCGATCAGGAACGCGCGGTTGGGGCGGGCAAGGATCATCGGAATCATGATGATGTCCGGTGGGATCGGAAAAACCGAGCTTTCGATGAACGACACAAAGGCGAGCACCCAGAGGGCATGAGGGTGCTCGGCAAGGCTGAGCGTCCAGTCGTAAAGGCGTTGGATCATGCGGATGGTCCCTTCGTGTGTGTAGGTGCAAAAACCATCATGTGCAGGTCAGGTCAAGGGAGATGGGTAGCCAATCAGATGCATAAGACATCTCGCATTTTTTGACTTGCCTCAGCCCCGCGCGCAGGCTACATCCTGCCGCGTGCCCGAGTGGCGGAATGGTAGACGCAGGAGATTCAAAATCTCCCGCCGCAAGGCGTGCCGGTTCGAGTCCGGCCTTGGGTACCACATACCGCATTTGATATGGGGTGAGCTTTGTTTTACTGGCTCACCCCCATATCTCTCCTCCTTTAATTTCTTTGACTGTTGCGCTCTTTTGGCGTCCGGTGTGTGCACGGCTTTTGGCCTTTGGCGGCGCCGTAAAAATTCCTTTGCTCCAGGACTGTGCCGCATGTCACGATTTTCCGTATTCCTTTTGTATTTCGTGGCGATCTTTTTGCAGGCGGGCGCTTACGGGCTAACATTCATGTTGCCGCGTCTGTTCGAGAGCTTTGGTGCGAATGAGAAAACGGTGGGCCTAATGTTGGGCGTGACGGCGATCACGACGCTGGTGACAGTATATTTCTCAGGGCACTTGTCGGATATGTTCGGGCGGTTGCGCACGTTGGCTGTGGCCTGCATTGCGATCAGTGCATCGCTCTTTTTGTACGCGATCATCGACGATATTGGCCCTCTGCTGGTCTGCGCGAGCGTGCTGCTCGGGTTTGGCTGGGGGCTGACCTATTCGCTGGGGCCGATTGTGCTAACGCGATTGGTCAGCGCGCAGGAGCGTGTGCGGTATTTCACGCTGCTGTCGGTGTTTGTCATGGCGGGTTTCGGTCTCTCGCCGGTGTTGGCCGCAGGGTTGGAGGGCGCAGGATATTCTGTGCGGGATGCGTTTTCCGTCACTGCCGCTCTGTGTCTTGTGAGTTCGGGATTGTTCTTCATCCTGGATGCGCCGGTGAAGGCTCATGCGATCAACCCGAGGGCGGAGGCCCCGTCACGCATTACCCTTGGGGCCGTCGCTGCTGTGCTTCGCTCGCCTGCGGTTTTGCCGGTTGTGATGGTTTGTTTGGGCGCAAGTGTGTTTGCGGGGCTGAACAATTTCCAGACCGTCTTTGCTGATGCGCGCGGTCTGGATTACGCAACATTCTTTCTGACCTATACAGTCACGGTGGTGGTGCTGCGCCTTGTGTTGGCGCGGTTCACGGGCGGCGTGAACCCGTACCGCACCATTGCAGTGCTGCAATATATCATGTGCCTGAGTGTGGTGATCTTCATCTTTAGCGGGGACAGCTTGCCGCTTTATCTGTTGGTGGCTGTGTTGTTCGGTGTCGGCTACGGCGTGTCCTATCCGATCCTTGTGGCGATGGCGGCGAGTGACGCGCGTGAGGACTTGAGCGCGCAAACGCTCCAGATTTTTGCACTGACGTATTTCATCGGGATATTCGGGTTTCCGCTGGTCGCGGGCTGGATGATTGTGGAGGTCGGGACCATACCGCTGTTGGCGTTGGTCGCGGCTCTGGCGCTGATCGAGGCGTCGTTGGCGCTGCGCCGCGCGCGGGAAGGTTCACTGCCCTTCGCGTAGGCGTCCCAGTACATCGACGCCCTGACCGTGAAGCCAGTGCAACAGGTCGATAAAGACCCAATTCTCCGACAGCTTCTCCCCGCCACGGCGGTAGACGTCGATCACGCGGAATTCGCCTGCTTTGCCCGTAGCGGGCAGGCCCATGAACCCGCCAGTGGCCTGAGCTGTGAAGTTCGGCCAGCCGAAGAACCCCCCGAATTCGCCCTCCGCCAAGCGGCACAGATGCCCCGTGCCTGTGCGGTTGGTAAAGCTGGCGCGAAAAGGTCCGGCGTGCTGCTGTGCGTAGCGCTCAATGGTGTAGGTGGCACCGATCCCTGCAGGACCCCACCAGATCATATCGTCGTTCCAAGTGCGCGCCAACTCTTCCTCTAGCGGCAGGTCCGATTGCCAAGTGCCAAGATCGCTGATCATTGCGTTGATCAGGGCGAGCGTTTTGTCACCCTCGGCAGCGTCTTGGGGCGCATCCATCAGGCCGTTATGGGTGGCAGGCCCCGGTTGCACCAGATGAGCGGCGGTTTGGGGCGGGAAGGGGTTTACCCCTGCTTGGATCATCAGGTGTGGAATATCGACGAACATCGCGGTCTCGACGACCTGATCCCTGCCAGCTATGACCATGGCTGCCAGCAGGAACTACCAGGCGGCGTTACGGGCCATGGATGGGGGGACGCAGATACCTTCTGGATGGGCCTGCGCGCGGCGTTTCCCGATGCGGTATTCACCATTCACCACGTGATTGGCCGCGATGATCCGACCTTGCCGCCGCGTGCCGCCGTGCGGTGGAGCTTGCATGGAAAACACGTGGGTTGGGGCGCATTTGGCAAGCCGACAGGCGCGGAAGTTCATCTGATGTGCATATCGGCATTCCGCACGGGTTCAACATCGGTGCAGCGGGCCAGCCACCTAAATGCCGTAACTCGCTTCATTCACACCGCACGGCGGAGGTGTTTTTCGTGTTGTCGGGCCGCTGGCGATTTTTCTGGGGTCGCTATGGCACGGCGGGCGAGGTGGTGCTCGAAGAGGGCGACATCA
>CBDTVN010000052.1:0-18263 GCA_965364195.1 uncultured Sulfitobacter sp.
ATCGCGCGTATTAAACGGGATGACCGTCACGTGAGTATGAAAATCCTGCTGTCAGAAAAGATCGAAGCCCGCATGTTCGGCGAGTGGGCGATGCTCCACGATCCTGCAAAATCGGTCATCTGGAGTGACGCCGAGATTGCGGATGATATTCTTGACCGGACCCCGCCCGCAGAAGTGAAAGCAGTCTTTTCCGCGTTCGCCGAACAGGTCATCGATGGCGAACTCCCTGCTCAGTAGCACCGGAGAAATCCCAACATCACGCTTGCGTCACGTGCGACAATCCATCACATTCAAATAGTAGAATTATTGGAGAATGTGATGCAACTTCCCCGTCGGAAATTTATATCAGGTGCCACAGCACTGGGCCTTGGTGCTGCGTCTGGCCTAAATATACGCCCTGCTCATGCACAAGTCGTATTGGGCGATGTCAAGCTTGATGTGGTGAGCGACGGTTCGCTCACACTTCCCGGCAGCTTTATTTTTGGGCCCATGCCACAGGATGAATTGCTCCCCATTCTAAAGCGTCTGGGCCAATCTCCGGACACGCTGACGCCACCGTGCAATGTGACTTTGATGCGCCACGGGGATCGCACCGTTTTGTTTGATGTAGGCTCCGGTTCCGATTTTTCTCCTAATTCCGGCATCTTGACGGACTCTCTTGATGCACTTGGTGTGACAACTGATGATATCACAGACGTCGTTTTCACCCATGGCCATCCTGATCATCTTTGGGGTGTAGTGGATGATTTTGACGACCCTCTGTTTCCCGATGCACGTTATATGATGGGTCAGGTGGAGTGGGACTATTGGATAAATCCCAACACGGTCGATGAAATCGAGGAAGCGCGCACCACAATGGCCGTCGGAGCGAAAAGGCGGTTGGAAATGATCGAGGACCAAATGACATTCTTCAAAGACGGAGACGAGATCATGCCCGGCGTCGCCGCGCGTGCCACATTCGGCCATACACCGGGTCACATGGCGCTGGAGGTCCGGCAGGGCAGCGAATCCGTGATGATCCTTGGAGATTGCATCGGCAACGACCACATCGCATTCGCCAAGCCAGAATGGCAGTCAGGCTCGGACCAAGACCGCGAAATGGCCGCCGCCACGCGCGTGTCCCTTCTCGATCAGCTATCGCATGAGAAAACGCGGGTGATCGGCTTTCACCTCACCGGTAATGGATTAGGATACATCGAGAAAGGCACAGACGGCTATACGTTTGTGACGGACGCATGAACATGAAATATACATCCCTCGCCTTCGCCCTGATCGCCGCACCTGCGCTTGCCAGCGAAGATATTGCGGACCAATATCCTGCATCGGTCCTCTATTCGAAACCAGTCGAAGTCATCCCGCATGTCTTTTCGGCCATTGGCGCCACTGCACCGCCAACCTATGAGAATGCAGGCCATAACAACAACTTGAGCTTTATTGTTACGGGTGACGGTGTGGTGGTGATCAATGGCGGCGCGTCGTACCAGTTGGCCGAAGCGCTGCACGCCGAGATCAAGAGCATCACCGATCAGCCCGTGAAACTGGTGTTTAACGAGAACGGTCAGGGCCATGCCATGCTGGGCAATTCCTATTGGGCCGACCTTGGTGTGGATATCGTGGCCCATGTGGACGCTGCCGCAGCCTTTGAGGAGACAGGTGATATGTCCCTGCGCGCTGCCATCGCGCGGGTCAAAGAGCGTGCGGACAAAACCACGCTTGCCGCCCCCACGATCACGTTCGAGGATGAATATATCGTTGAGATGGGCGAGATGAAGATCGAAGCACGCTACCTTGGCCCCTCCCACAGTCCCGGTGACATTGTCGTCTGGCTGCCAGAGCAAAGCATGGTCATCTCGGGCGATATGGCATTTCACGAGCGGATGTTGCCCATCTTTGAGGACACCATGACCGCCGACTGGATCGAGACGTGGGAAACCGCGTTTGAACCTTTGGGCGCGACTTATGTGATACCCGGCCACGGCCACCCCACCAATATGGATCAGGTCCGCCGCTATACCCACGATTATCTGGTTTATCTGCGTGGCAAAGTGGGGGAATTGATCGAAAACGGTGACGGGCTTGCAGAGGCTTATTACGTGGATCAGACGCCCTATGCGCATCTCGACACCTTTGAAGAGCTGGCAACCAAGAACGCAGGGCGCGTGTACGAGCAGATGGAATTTGAGTAACTCTTAGGCTGTCGTGGATCTGCGCAAAGTGATCTGCGACAGCCCGAGGTGCGTGATCATCGCGCCGATCCACATGGAGAACAGCGCCACCCATGCGGTGAGCGCAAAGATTGATCCGCCTGACATGCCGGCCCCCACAGCACAGCCACCGGCCAACATGCTGCCAAAGCCCATGAGCACCGCGCCCAGCAAATACCGCTCCATCGGGGTATCGACGCCAAATCGTTCAATCGTCGCCTCGCGGGTGAGCAGCGCCATGCCGCAGGCACCGATAAACACACCCGGCACCAGCCCCATGCCAAAGCCGAGCGGCAGGTCGGACGTGTTGATCAACCCCATTAACGTATCTGCCGAAGGTCCGGTAAAAGTCACGGAGGAGACGGGAACGACCTCAAACGACGTAACCGCAATCGTATAGGTCAGCAGCCATCCAAGGCCGACCGCCGCACCAACACCTGCCGCAGCAAGCGCACGGGTGACCTGAACCTTTCCGTGCTTGGCCAGCCAGAAGGCAATTGCCAGACCAAAAGCCGCCAAAACGGCAACAGTGAGAGAGGTCAGGCCAAGATGCCACAGGATGTTACGCTCCTGCCCCCCTTCGACGAGCCAGAGTCCCCCAAGGTTTTCGCGTAGTGGAGACAAAGCCCCGCGTAAGGAGGCTTGGGCCACCAAAGTCAGTACAAGACCAGTGATCAACGCGCGCAGATTGCCGGTGGCAGAGAGAACCAAAAGGCGGCTCGCACAGCCACGCGCCAAGATCATGCCACAGCCAAACATCAACCCGCCGATGATCGCGCCGGACATGCTGCCCGTCGCGGCGAGTTGCCTTGAGCCTGAGACATCAAGAACACCAGCGGCGATAGGCCCTTGCACGGCAAGCACTGCGGCGCAAAAAGCAATGAGCCAAATCGACAGACGCGCACCAAACCGCCCCTCTGCCACTTCAACAGTGGCCGCGCGCAGGCAAAACCGCGAGTGCTGCGCCATGGCACCAAAAAGCAAGCCTGTCGCACCACCAGCCGCGGCGAGCACCGCACCATCGCCAAACCGGTCCAACAGTCCTTCAATCATTGCCGCATCCTCACTATCGCATGGCTGCGTTCGGCTGCGCTTATTGCGCGGCCATCGGCATCCGCGCCAACTGGCACTGCGCCCACAGGTCTTCCAACGCATCAATCAACGCGTCAATATCTGCCGCGCTGTGCACCGGTGATGGCGTGATGCGCAACCGCTCGGTCCCTTTGGGAACGGTGGGATAGTTGATGGGCTGAATATAAATGCCGTGCTCTTTGAGCAGCGTATCGGAGATGAATTTACACTTGTGCGGATCACCTACCATGACGGGGATGATATGGCTCGGGTTATCCACATGGGGGATTCCAATGCCATCCAGACGGCTGCGCACATCTGCTACTTTTTGCTGCTGCTGCTCACGCTCGACACAGCTGGTCTTGAGGTGTCGGATCGAAGCGGCAGCCCCTGCGGCAACGGCGGGCGGAATAGCAGTGGTAAAGATAAACCCGCTCGCGAAACTGCGCACGAAATCGCACAGCTCGGCGGAGGCGGTGATATAGCCGCCCATCACGCCAAACGCTTTACCCAATGTGCCCTCAATTACTGTGAGGCGGTCCATCAGACCCTCACGCTCTGCGATGCCGCCACCGCGCGGACCGTAAAGGCCGACGGCATGCACTTCATCCAGATAGGTCATGGCATTATATTTATCGGCCAGATCACAGATTTCCTTGATAGGTGCGATGTCACCGTCCATGGAATAGACACTCTCAAACGCGATGAGCTTGGGACGGTCCAGCGGGAGTGCTGCCAGTTTGGCCTCGAGGTCTTCGAGATCATTATGCGCCCAGATCATCCGCTCCGCGCGCGAATGGCGGATGCCTTCAATCATCGAGGCATGGTTCAGCGCGTCCGACAACACGATACAGTCAGGGATGCGCCCCGCCAGCGTACCAAGAGCGGCCCAATTGGATACATAACCGGACGTGAACAGCAGGGCTGCTTCTTTGCCATGCAAGTCGGCAAGCTCTGCTTCCAACAGCACATGGTCATGGGTAGTGCCCGAGATATTGCGCGTACCACCTGCCCCTGCACCGCAGCGGTCGAGCGCTTCGTGCATGGCGTTCAGAACGGTCGGATGTTGCCCCATGCCGAGGTAATCATTCGAACACCAAATGGTCACATCGCCGTTCTTCTCCCCACGCGACGTGGCGCGTGGAAAGGCACCACAATGGCGCTCAAGCTCTGCAAATACGCGGTAGTTGCCCTGCTCGCGCAGATCATCAAGCGCGGTCTTAAAATAGTCTTGATAGTTCATCAGTCCTCCACCGCCTCACGTGCGATCTCGTCCAGTAGTGCTTGGACCTCTTGCATTGGCCCGTCGGGATAGTTCCGGTAACCGACCATCACACGCCCCTGCCGTTCGGCAACGAAAATGCCATAGGGACAATGGGCGATGTTCATCGGGTTAATCTCCATCATTTTGCGTGACAGAACCGCAGAGCAGAAAACAAAGATGTCAGCAGCATCAAACAACGGTTTCGTACTGCCAACATCGGCGCCCGTGCGGTTCAGCATTTCACCAGTGTGGCTCACATAGTCGATAACGAGCCCTTTTCCGACGATAGCGCTTTCCACGCTGAAGGTGGCGTCATCAAAGCTGCCATCAAAATCGTAAACCGTCGAGGAGTTCTCAGCCTGTGCTGCTCCAATAAATGCCACACAAGCGATGCCTGCTAAAATCAATGATCTCATGATATATCCCCTATTCTTGAACATCTTGCCCATTTAGGCATTAGAGAGCCTTGATCCAGATCAAAGCTCTCTCGTTATTTTACGCGCCGAACATGTCCGAAGTGATTCCCGCGTACCAGCCTTCGGATTCCTCAAAGGTGGCCTTGCGAAGCTCCGCCGTCTCGCCCGTGGACGAGATAAAGCCGTCCACTTTCGCGATCTTCTCATCTGTTGCTTCATAGGTAGCACCCACTTTGACACCATCGTTTGTGTCGATGAGCGACCAGCAGGTGTTGGAGAACTTGGCAGGAAACACGCGTGAGTCTGTCAGCGCACCGCGCACTGCATTGGCGCACACTTTGGCCTGGGAATTGGCGGAAAAGCCGGATTTGGGCATATCGCCCTGTTGCGCCGCGTCGCCCAGCACATAGATATCCGCATCCGCTTTGCTCGACATATCTGCCGCGTTCACAGGTGCCCAATTGCCATCGGTAACGCCAGCAACCTCTGCAATGTGGCCTGCTTTCATGGCGGGAATGACGTTGCATACATCAACTTTGGTCACCTCACCATCAATGGAGACAGTCATCGCGTCTGCATCAACCGATACATTGCCCCCACCGAAGTCATCGCCGATCCAGTCGATCATGCCCTCATAGTGGTTGGCCCAACCCTCTTGGAAAAGGCTCTGCTTGGAGAACTTCGCCTTAGGATCGGCAACAATGATCTTGGCCGTGGGATTGTTCGCCTTGAGGTAGTGCGCGACCATCGAAACCCGCTCATAGGGGCCCGGAGGGCAGCGGAACGGATTTGGCGGGGCTACCATCGCAAACGTCCCGCCCTGCGGCATCGCCATCAGTTGTGCCTTGAGTAACTCGGTTTGCGAGCCGCCCTTGTATGCATGGGGCATCGCGTTCTGCGTGGACAGGTCCCAGCCCTCCACAGCGCCGTCCACAAAATCAATACCGGGTGACAAAATCAATTTATCGTAAGGAACCGAACCACCACCGGCGAGCGCCACAGTCTTGGCATCACGGTCAACGCCCGTAGCCCAGTCATGCACGACGTTCACACCACCTGCGGCCAGACCACCATAGGAATGACCAAGCTCGTCCATCTCCTTGAACCCGCCGAGATAAAGGTTCGAGAAAAAGCAGGTGTAGTACTCGCGCGTGGGCTCAATCAGCGTAACGGCGATCTCACCCTTGCTGTCCTTGGCGATATAGCGTGCAGCCGTAGCACCTCCGGCACCCCCGCCCACAACAACCACATGAGGTTTACCGTGCCCTGCGGCAAAGGCCGTCGGTGCCGCAAGGGTTGCAGCAGCAGCGGCCCCTGTGCCCAGAAAAATCCGTCTATTCAGTGTCATAGTATTCTCCTCCCAGAGTACGGCCCCGTTACTCGAGGTCCTTAAAATACGCAGCCAACGCCGCGATTTCTTCATCCGACAAGCGCCCCGCCATCATTTGCATGACAGGATGCGGCCTTAATTTGCGTTTGTAAGCATGCATGGCGACTACGAAATCATCGGTGGGCCAGTTGCTGATGCCCGGAATTCCGTCATTCACCCCGCTTGCCTGATGGCAAGTCTGGCACTCACTGGCTAAGTATTCACCGTACTCTGCATCCCCTTGCAACGCGAGGATTGCAGGATCAATATCGTGATCAGTTCCTGTCGCGGTCGGTTCCGCTTCGGGAATGTTTCCCGGATCATCCGAAAAACGGCGCAAGTATGCCATCAGGTCAGAGCGCTCTTGAGGGTCGTCAATGCCCCGAAAACTCATCCGCGTTTTGGAGACGAGCGCACGCGGGTTTTCGATATAGGCGTCAAGGGTAATCGCAGTCCAGATCAGGCCATCGTCACCCATACGGATCATGTTCTTGGAGTATACCATATCTGGCATCGTTCCAGCTGTGCGTCCGAACAGGCCGTTCAGCTGAGGTCCAATGCGGTTGGTCGCTCCTTCGCCAATGTCATGGCAGGTGGCACATTTGCGAAAGATCTCTGCGCCCTTTTCAGCATCACCCAATCCGCTGGCAACAGCCCCCCCAGCCGCGACAGCCGCGGCAAGGGTTAATGGTATGAGCGAAATGCACCGCATGCACTTAGTTCTCGAAGGACTTTAAGTATTCGATCACCGCAAGTTGGTCATCTTCCTTCTTCAGCCCGGCAAAGGACATCTTTGTCCCCTTCATATAGGCTTTGGGCTTTTCCAGAAACGCGGCAAGCTCTGCCTCGGACCAGACAAGCCCGCCCTCGGCCATTGCCATCAACGCTTTGGAATATTTGAACCCGTCAACAATGCCCGCATCTGCACCAACAACACCGTTGAGGGTCGGCCCTACACGGTTCTTGGCGCCCTCACCCACTTGGTGACAGGACTTGCACTTGCGAAATACCTTTTCGCCGTCAGCGGCCAAATCAGCGTCAAAGGCAGCGGCGACCACTTCCGCCTCGGCAGGTGCTTCCTCCGCGACCGGTTCCGCTTCGGCCACCACAACGTCCTCTGCTGGCTCAGCCGCAGCTTCTTCAGCGCCTTCTTCTTGTGGTGTTACGTCCAGAACCATCGCACGCATCGTCACCTTCACAGGCTCAGGCTTGCAGTTCTCCATGCACGGTTCACCGCTCCAGATCGCGTATTCCGTCTCGGCGCGGTTATCGAGGATGAAGCCCTCCGCGTTAGGCATCTCCACGTCAAAGAACGTCTCTTTGGACAGAACGAAATCGTCTTCGATCAGATCGTTTGAATAGAGAATGTAGGCTACGATGGCATATGTCTCATCATCGGTCAGCGTGCCTGCATCACCGTAGGGCATAGAGCGCTTGATGTAGTCGAACGCCGTGGACAGATAGGGCCAGTATGATCCAACCGTCTTGAGCGGATCTTCATGATCAAGTGTGTCTGCACCGCCAGCCAATTTGGGCCAGTTATCAATACCTTCCGCGAAATCACCGTGGCACGCGGCGCATTTGGTGGCAAAAATTTCCTCGCCATCGATCGCGTCACCGGAACCTGCAGGCAGCCCGGTGCCATCGGCACTGACCTCACCGTTCCATGCTGCGACCTCTTCGGGCAATGCGGCACGGCCAAGGCCCATCTTATCGGCCAATACGGGCGTTGTGGACAGGGACAGAGCCGCCAGAATAGCGGTGGATTTAAGAAACTTCGACATTTTCAGCCTCACCGTTGCTGCGCACCAACCATGTCTGGATGCAGTTGTTATGATAGATTGAGTTCAGCCCGCGCACCTCGCGCAGTTGCGTTTTGGTAGGCTGGACATAGCCCGTCTCGTCCATGGCGCGGCTTTGCAGCATCATTTCCGAGCCGTCCCACTCCGTATCCAGATAGAACCGTGTGAGTGCTTTGCTCTCGCCTTCCTTGGCCAGACGCGCAGTCTCCCATGTCATGCCGCCATCCTTGGACACATCCACGCGGGTGATCGCACCGTTGCCGGACCACGCCAGACCACTGATCACCAGTGGGCCCGTGCCGTGCGTGATGGGTGACTGGGGGCTTGGGCTGGTGACCACGGATTTCGCATCCATCGTCCAAGTCCATTTACGCGCAATGCCGTTCTCCAGGACGTCGGTATACTTCGACGTCTCCTCACGGCTTTCCACGGGGCCGTCCATGACTTCGATCCGGCGGATCCACTTGACCCACATGTTGCCTTCCCAGCCCGGCACCACGAGGCGCACAGGATAGCCATGCTCCTTGCGAAGTGCTTCGCCGTTGGCCTTGAACGCGATCAGACAATCATCCAGCGCCTTTTCCATCGGGATGGAGCGACCGTTGGACGACGCATCCGCACCCTCCACAAAGACCCATTTATCCTTAAGATCACCTGCCGTATCAAGACCTGCCTCTTCAAGCAGTGTGCGCAGCCGCACACCCGTGTATTCCATGTTGTGAATCATACCGTGGGTAAACTGCGCACCATTAAGCTGTGCGCCCGCCCATTCCATGCCGGTATTGGCCGCACATTCGCAGAAATAGACGTGGTTCTCGCGCGGGAACCGTTCAAGATCAGCGTAGGAAAACACAAGAGGAGTGTCCACCAAGCCATTGATCATTAATCTATAATCACTCTTCTTCAAGTCGATTGCACCGGAGTGGTGACGCTCGAACGCGCACCCCTGTGGGGTGATCGTCCCATCCAATGCGTGGATCGGCGTAAAGTTGATCGAACTAACCGTATCGGCCGTCAGCCATTCAACATTGCGGCGCACCACATCGTCCTCATAGCTGATTGGCAAGCCGTATGGCGTCTCGTCCACCCCGTCGCCAAAGGATTGCGCCCATTCTTGTACTTCGGTGATCAATGGATCAGGCGTCTGCGCCCGCGCGGCTGTTGCACTCAGCGCGCCCGCGCCTGCCGCTGCCGCACCGCGCAGAAACGCGCGCCGCGATGTGCCATTTGATGTGTCTTTGTCTGACATGTCGTGTGTCTCCTGTCGCTTGGGTTCGCTTAGATGCCAACCACTTTCACACTATTGTTCGGATCAAGGGAGATCGTCCCCTGTTTGGCGATATGCGCCTCAACGACATCCCAGATTGCAGGGCCTTCGGTACCCTCATTGACCGAGGCCCAGCCCGCAATTTGATAGCCTTTGGAGGGATCAATCGCTTCGCCCGTCTTGAGCAAAGTCATTTCGGTAATCCGGTCGCCTTGCGGCTTGGTCACGTCGATGCGGTAGCCGAGGCCCCCGACACGCACCATATCGCCGCCCTGTTGGTAATAGGGATCGGGGTTGAAGAGGTTATCGGCTACATCTTCCAACACCACATGCAGGAATTCACCCGTCATTTCAGTGCGGTAGGCCTCACCATAGCTCATGGAGGTGACGTTCCAGATGTCCTCGCGGGTGATGTCCTGACCGGGCAGAATGGACGGCCCCCAACGCACACCGGGGCTGAGTGCGATATCGGCCTCACGCTCTGAAATCAGCGCATCGCAGATCAGATCGTCCCACGTGCCGTTGAAGTTGCCACGGCGGTAGAGAACCTGATCATCCGCAGTCTGCCCGATGACCTCGGCGAGCTTGTCTGCATAGGGTTCTCGCTGCGCATCAATAACCTTGGTCACCTCTGCGTCAGGCGTGATCACATCGGAAAAGATCGGGATCAGCTTATGGCGGAAACCCATCATGCGGCCATCACGCACATCCAGATCAACGCGGCTGACGAATTTACCGTTGGAGCCGGAGGCGACGATGATTGTGTTACCCACCATAACAGGCTCGGGGAGCGCATCATGGGTGTGGCCTGACAGGATCACATCGATGCCTGTCACTTTGCCTGCCATCTGCTTGTCCACGTCAAAGCCGTTGTGGCTCAGGCACACCACAAGTTCGGCCCCCTGTGCGCGGACTTCGTCGACCATGGCCTGCATGTTCTCGTCGCGGATACCGAAAGAGTACTCGGGGAACATCCAGCCCGGATTGGCGATCGGCATATACGGGAACGCCTGACCGATCACAGCGATCTTCACACCGCCTCGCTCAAAGAACTTGAAGGGTGGAAACAACTCTGCAGGTTCGTCCCACTCCGCGTCAAAGATATTTTGGCCAAGAGCAGCAAAGGGCAAGCCCTCAACGATCTCGTTCACGCGCTCGGACCCGAGGGTGAATTCCCAGTGGAACGTCATCGCGTCCGGCTTGAGCGCGTTCATGACGTTAACCATATCTTGGCCTTGCGTGTGGTGGCACGTGTAGCTGCCGTGCCACGTGTCGCCCCCATCAAGGAGCAGCGCATCGGGACGGTCCGCGCGGATCGAATTGATCACGGTGGAGACACGGTCCAGACCACCAACTCGGCCATAGCTTTGGGCCAACGCGCTGAAATCATCGTGAGTCAAAGCGTAGGCAGAGGGGCTGCCATCATCGATGCCGTAAAGTTTGCGGAAGTCAGCGCCCGTAATATGCGGCACGGCCCCCTTGTTGCCACCAACGCCGATGTTGACCGACGGCTCACGGAAATAGATCGGCTTGAGCTGGGCGTGGATGTCCGTGATGTGGATGAGCGAGACATTCCCGAAAGTATCAAACTCCAGCAGCTTGTCCTGCGTCAACAGCTGCTGGGCCGCCAGACGGGACCAGTTCCCGAAACCGGAAGAACCATAAAGCGCGGCAGCAGCCATACTGGTCTGCATAAAATCACGGCGGGAAATCATCTCGGAACTCCTAGATAGGCATACATATGCGCATTATTGAATTAGTATAAAAAAAGAAAGCCCCGCACCGATTGCTCGGGCGGGGCACTCATTTTCTTAGTTGCGGATTGAAGGACCTTCAACGCTCAGGCCATTGCCGCGTGACGCGACATAAAGCTCAAGTGCGACAAACTCTTCGCTACCGGGCGAATAGGTCTCGGCGCGTGTATCACGAATACAGCCTTTGAACCGCGAGTGTGAGCCGTTCAGCTTGGTGTTCTTCAAGCGGTAAACAGGAAAGCCGTTGATCTGGCCTTGGCTCAGGTGATCTGCGCGGATCATCATGCCATAGCTGTCTTCGTGGCAGTTCGCACAGGAAAGTTCGAGCTGACCTGTACGTGTGTAGTACAACTCTTTACCCTTTTCCCACATGGATTGCGCAGGACCGTCAATGGCAACATTCACAGGCAAACCGCGCGAGACAGACGCCAGTGCGGCTTCCATGTTGATCGCTGTGCCACTGTCGTACTTCCATGCCTCGGCACCCATACGCTCCGTGCGGCAGGCGTTGACCTGCATCTGCAAGGTGCGCACTTCACCCGCTTCAGCATTCCACTTGGGATAGGTGGCTTTTACGCCCGCCATGCTGTCCATATCGTTGTGGCATGAGGAGCATGACTTGCCCTCCGACCCGTCAGCTTCGGCCCAAGTATCCTGTCCTTGTTCGACAAAGATCATTCCAGGGTTGTCGAAATCGTCCATTTGCATGGCGCGGGTTTCCTGACCGCGAAACAGCCAACCTGACATCACTTCGTCAAGGGCTTCTGAGACGTGTGCTGGTGCTGCTGTGCGCACAACTATCTCCGTCTCTTCGTTCAAGACCAGTTTATCATCAGCTGGTTCGGCAAATGCGCCTGTTGTTGAAATCAGTCCCGCCAGCAAGGCGCCTGTCAATATCCGCATGGTATCCCTCCCAAGAATTCTACGTTTAGCCGATTGCGATTGCTTTGGTCTCTTCATAGACTGAGCCATCGTCGTCGTACCAAGTGAATTTGAACTCACCGGCCTCGGGGACCATTGCTTCGAACTCGAAGTACGGGTTTGTGGAAATCGCCGGTTCCATGGTCACATCAACTACGTTTTCGCCGTTGAATTCGCAGGTAAAGCGATTGATGATCGAGCGCGGAATGGCATTGCCTTCCTTGTCTTTACGCTGACCGGATTCCATTTTGTGGCTGATCAATGTCTTGATGGTAATGCTATCACCAGCAGCCGCTGTTTTTGGTACTTTGACGCGGGGTTTTACACCAGATGCCATATTAATTCTCCTTAGTCGCTTTAGCCGCCGCAGCCGCCGATTGTTACTTTGACAGTACTGGACGCTTGTACGAACGATCCGTCCTCAAGCTTGGCAATTGCCACAACATCCTGCGTACCGGCGAGGCGGATACGTGTGGAGGCTGCGCGTGATGCCGCCAGTTTACCAAATTTGAACGTTGCCACACCGGGTGTCGGGTTGCCTGTTGCAAGCACCATAATTTCCACTGCCGTTTCCGAGGCTACCTCGATTGGCACAGTGTTTCCGTTTTCGGCAATCTCTGGCGCGATCAGGCTGATGTCGCCCTCGCCCACTTCGGCACCACCCGTGAACGCGGCAATCGCATCCTCGGCTGCTGCTGATACGCGGAATGGCAGGCCTGCGATCAAAAGGGCACCTGCCCCCATCGCAATGGCATTACGTCTTGTCAGTTCCATAGTGATCTCCTTCGTTCCCTCATGGGGTTCACCTATAAGGGTTTGGCTATTCTTTGAGTGTGCCGAGATACGCCACAACATCTTCGATCTGCTGGGCGCTCAAAAGCGGCCCGAACGTCTCGTCTGCGGCTTTTCCGGTGTAGGCATTGCCCGGGCGGGTAAAGCCTTCGGTCTTGTAGAACGAGGGCATCATGCTGTCTTCGAACATGATCTTGGCGTTTGCCACGATCCCGCGAAGCTCTGCTTCGGACCAGCGGTCGCCAGCTCCATCGAGCATGGGGCCAATCTCACCCTGAAACGGCACATCGGCCAGATCAGAGACCTGATGACAGGCAACACAGTTGCCCTGCCCCTTGTCGCCGACAATCACACGACCATTGGCCGCATCACCCGAAACACCGGACAAAGACTGCTCAACGGCGCCTTCGGTAAAGCTCACCGCGGTTGGATTAATATCCTCGGCGTAAGCGGCTGAGGCCACAAACCCTGCCGCGATGGCTGTTATGACAGAAATTTTCATGCGTCCTCCCAAAACTGCATTTTGTATACCGTAGCGCACAATTTCGTGATCGCGCAACATCAAATTCAACTAATTGAATTTTAATATTTAACGCAACACGAAACAGGATTAGCTTTTATCATTCGTTTTGTTCCGCAAACTTGCGGGCATGATATTTCTGGAAGCTCTCGTCCCCGTTATATCCCTCTTCCACAACCCAATTGAGCATGTTGAATGTGGTGTACCGTCCAAACGCACCGGGCATAGTGGTTGCCGCAGCGCGCCCTGCCGAGATATCGGTGCCAACTTCAGTGGGGAAAAATAGGATCGATGGCGTGAACAGCGCACCCCATTTCTTGACCATATCTTTTTCCGGCAATGTCTCGCCGTCAAAATCGGTCACCTCGACGTCGCCGAACATGTTGATCTGCACCACAAAGAAGTTCTCGTCGATGTAATTTGCGATCTCCTCAACGGGAAAGACCTCCTCGTGCATCTTCTTGCAGTAGATGCAGCCGCGCTGCTCAATGATAATCATCAGGCGCTTGCCCTCGGCCGTGGCCTCTTCCAGATCCTCGTGCAAATCCTTAAACGTGTCGCGCATCCATGGCGCTTTGTGCAGGCCATCATCGCCCAAGGTGGCCGCATATGCGCCAAACGTCATAGACACCAGAACCGCACAGGCGGTGATCAGTTTTTTCATGGTCCGTCTCCCTGTTATCCAATCGCGCCGAAGTTGGGGAATACCTCCAACATCCACTGTGCGATGTAGTTCACTGAATTTGTTGCAATAAGCAGGCCAAAGACGATGAGCATAACGCCCATGACCTTCTCGATGGTGCCCAGGTGTCGGCGGAATTTGTGCATCCAGCGCATGAAAGGCCCAATGAACAGCGCTGCCACAATAAACGGTGCGGTCATGCCAACGCCGTAGACAAACAAAAGCCATGCCCCCGTTGCCGCCGTATCGGTCCCCGCTGCCGTAAACAGGATCGCGGCCAGTACCGGCCCCACGCATGGGGTCCAGCCAAAGGCGAACGCCAGCCCGATCACATACGCTCCTGCGTAGCTCACGTTAGAGGTCTCACCCGCGTCCACGCGCATCTGGCGGTAGAGGATGCCAATGCGGATAACGCCGAGAAAATGCAGGCCCATCGCGATGATCACTGCTGCTGCAATCCAGCGCAGGATATCAAAATACTCCCGCACCACCTGACCAAAGACAGAGGCCGCCGCCCCCAGCCCCATAAAGATCGTGATCACCCCCGCCGCAAAACAGCACGCCGCCAGTACAGCGCGCGTCCGTGTGCGGCTGTCAATCGTTGCGTCCGCAGATATCTGGTTCATTCCGACACCCGCGAGATAGCTCAGGTAGAAAGGAACAATGGGCAGAATACACGGCGACAGGAAGGACAAGAGCCCCGCAAGCGCCGCACCCAGAATCGTGATATCCATCATGGAAACGGTCCACCCTTGCATACATTACATATTCACATTACTTTATGTGATCATCAAAGGTCAATTTACCATGTCACTCCGCACCTCCTTTTTTAGTGCCCTGCTGGTCACAGCCAGTGCCGTCACCGCCTTTGCCAGCCCGCAACTGGTCATGGTTGAGGAAGACGGCTGTGCATGGTGCGCACGCTGGAACAAAGAAGTTTCGGAAATTTACCCCAAGACCCCAGAGGGCCAAGCGGCACCGCTGCGCCGCATGGATATCCGCGCCGACCGACCTGATGATCTGAAATTCCAACGCGGGCTGTTTTTCACGCCAACGTTCGTTTTGGTTGTCGATGGTGCAGAAGTGTCGCGCATCGAAGGCTACCCGGGTGAGGATTTCTTTTGGGGTTTGCTGGAGAAGATGCTCAGTGATGCAAATATTGAAGTTCGTGAATAGCGCAGTATGATACACTTCAACAAATTGTTGTTAAAATGAGCATCGATCACTATGACACCGCACAACATGGCCTTTGAGGCCACGCCTTAACCACGTATTGGGGAACCCATGGGCCTTCCAGTTTTTGACGTTAACATGTGCTCCGAAGATATGGATAGGATGGCAGACAGCGCTGTCCAAGCATCCAATTTTCTCAAGGCGATCAGCCATGAAGGCCGATTGATGATCTTGTGCCACCTCGCCTCGGGTGAAAAATCAGTGACCGAGCTTGAGACGCTTTTGTCCGCACGTCAGGCCGCCGTGTCCCAGCAACTGTCACGCTTGCGACTTGAGGGGCTGGTCACACCGCGCCGCGAGGGCAAGACGATCTATTACAGCCTGACAGACGACCGCTCCAAGAAGATCATGGAAGTGGTCTATGACCTCTTTTGTCGCGAAAAATAATGCCGCGCTGCTCCCCTGTTTGAATAGAAAGTCCCATGCTGGACCTCATCTCTGAACCTGCGCTAACCGCTCTTGCAGGCCTCGGCGGCGGTCTGTTTCTCGGTCTCGCCGCACGGATCGGGCGTTTTTGCACGCTCGGCGCGATCGAGGATGTGTACTACGGTGAAAGCACCCTGCGGCTGCGCATGTGGGGCATCGCGATTGGCGTCGCGATCATCGGGACATTTCTTTTGTCTGCCACAGGATTGCTCGATCTCGATCAGACCCTCTATCTCTCGCAAGAGTGGAACCCGATTGCCAGTGTGGTGGGCGGGCTGATGTTCGGGTATGGCATGGCCTTGGCCGGCAACTGTGGCTACGGCGCGCTGGCACGGGTCGGTGGCGGTGATCTGCGCTCCTTTCTCATCGTGCTCATCATGGGCATTGCAGCTTATATGACCCTTGGCGGTCCGTTGTCTGCGCTGCGCATCGGCCTGTTCGGCGGGGCGGAACCAACGACGACTGCACCCTCCATCGCACACGCACTATCGGGCATGACGGGGTTAGGAGTAAACGCCGTTGGTATCGCTTTTGGTTCAGCAATCCTTTTACTTACGTCCCTCAATCGTGAAATCTGGAAATCTTCTAGCCATCTGATTTGGGGTGCGGTTGTGGGCCTTGCCATTGTGTCAGGCTGGGCTGGCACCCAATGGGTCGCTAACAACGGCTATGACGCCCCCCGCGTGATCAGTCACACGTTCTCTGCCCCGATGGGCGAGACGATCATCTACACCATGACCTCCTCAGGCAACTCCCTCAGTTTTGGCACAGGATCCGTCGTTGGGGTTGTGCTGGGCGCGTTGCTGGGCAGCCTGATCAAAGGGCATTTCCGCTGGGAAGCCTGTGATGATCCACGCGAATTGCGCCGACAGCTTTTGGGGGCGTTTATCATGGGCGTAGGCGCAGTGGTTGCCGTAGGGTGCAGCGTCGGCCAAGGGTTATCGGCCTTCTCGGTCCTAGCCTACAGCGCTCCGGTTACCTTTGTGTGCATCATGCTAGGCGCTGCCGTTGGCCTGCGACAGCTGATCTGGGGCTTTGGTCCACGCATCTAGGCGCGCTAGGAAACAACTGTAACAGCATAGCCGAATTCAGCCGCTTTGCCTGCGGCCAATGTGATGCTGTTAGGGCGTTGCGCAATCTGCGGACCGTCACCAACATAGGAGGCCGTGCCGTGCCATGGCTCTACACATAAAAACGGTGCATTCTTCGGCCGCCAAAGCGCCAGATCGGGCAGGTTTGTGAAGTTGAACTCTAGCGCGAGACCCTTCCGGGGACCGTAGCGCAGCGCACCGGCCGCATTGGGAAAGACCAGCGCACCATCTGTAAAAAGCGGTTCTGCAATCTTCAGATCACCATCCACAAATGGCCCGTCCATAGGCGCACGGCGCAATAGACCGTCCTCCAGCTCCACTTGCTCAGGCGCACCACCGTTCGCAAGGGTGACATGGTGCGCGGCCCCATCAGCCCCCGGCAACGGCCAGTTGAACGCAGGGTGAAACCCGAACCCGAAGGGCATCGGTCTCTTACTGTCATTCGTCACCTGAGCGCTCACACGAAGCGTATGGCCCTCAAGCCTATGGCTGATCTCCAACGTAAACGCGAAGGGATAGACCGCGCGGCTCTCTGCTGTATCCCTTAGCTTGTGGCGGCACATACCCTCTGACGCCTCTACCAGTTCAAACATGCTGCGCCGCGCAAACCCGTGCTGGGGCATCGGCGCGCTGTGACCCTCTACTGCAATGGTATCATCCACGGCGCGCCCGACGATAGGAAACAACACCGGCGCGCGCCCTGACCAAAACGCAGGATCGCCATGCCACAGCAGATCGTCACCGCCAGCCGTGCGCAGATATTGCATCTCCGCCCCCAAAGGCGCGACCCCAAGGCTCATCACTTCATTCAGTAAGATGATCATATCGTTGCGCATTGTGTGATCTCGCTTCTTCAATGGATTTAGCTTGAGCTTCTCGCACAACTGGCGTCGAATAAAGACATCTTTTCGAACCCTGAGGACACTGTCCATGCACGAGCCCGATCAGCCCCTTCAATACATCAAGCGGACACGCGAATACTATGTGGCCCTTGGATATGGCACACCGTACCAATGGGCGCAGTTTGAGGACGTGCCGTTTACCAAGCTGGACAGACCTCTGGCGCAGTGTCGCGTTGGATTGATCACCACGGCAGCACCCTATCAGCCTGAGAAAGGAGATCAGGGACCCGGCGCACCCTATAACGCAGGCGCAAAATTCTATGAAGTCTACGCCGCCAGTACAGCAACGATACCAGACCTGCGCATCTCCCATGTTGCGATTGACCGTGACCATACCACTGCGGAGGATTTGGGCAGTTACTTCCCCTTGGCTGCCCTCAGACAAGCAGCCGAGGCAGGCCAGATCGGACAGATTGGTGAGCAATTCTACGGACTGCCCACCAACCGCTCAATCAAAACCACCACCCAAGTCGACGGACCTGCACTGCTGGCGAAATGCCTTAAGGACAGGATCGATGCCGCGATTTTAGTTCCGAACTGCCCCGTCTG